>NZ_JADKNF010000015.1:0-122095 GCF_017808125.1 Pseudoalteromonas sp. PA2MD11 | reverse complement strand
GGGTCATGATGGACTTGAACCATCGACCAATGGATTAAAAGTCCACTGCTCTACCAACTGAGCTAATGACCCGCTCTTTTTTCCGCATTTTGGCTGTTGTTACCAATCGCCTGCTGCGGGCGCTTATAATACTTATTTAAATGCTGAGTGCAACAGAAAATATCTCTTTTTTTAAGTTTTTATGTCTAGTTGCCTAATTTTAGACCGCTTATGTCAAAAAGCAGTCTAATCAGGTCAAATCTACATTTGCGACAGACGTTCTGTGGCTAATTTAGCAGCGGTAGTACTTGGGTACTGATTAATTAAATCATTAAAGGTTTTAAGGGCTTGCTCGCCTAAACCTTGATCCGCTAATAAGTTTCCTAACTTTAACATTGCATCTGGGCGCTTATTAGAATTAGGGTATTCATTCACAACAACTTTAAAGTGCTCAGTCGCACCTGCTTGATCGTTTTGAATAGTTAACAGCTGACCTAACCAATAATGCGCATTAGATGCATACACTGAATTTGGGTATGTCGTTAAGAATGCTTGAAACTCAGGAATTGCTTGCTCATAACGTTTATCTTTCATGATTAACGCCACTGCACGCTCATAAGCTTCGTTTTCAGATAAGTCTGAACTGATTGCCTGTGATGCACCTACATCTGTATAAGTATTTGTAGGTTGAGTTTGTGTTGCAGCAGGCTGGCTATAAGCTTGGCTAACTCGGTTCTCAATTTCTTGATATAGCTCACGCTGACGTTGCAGTACTTTTTCAAGCTTATAGCTTTGCTCTTCTGTAATACCACGTACTTGGCTCACTTCGTCTTGTAAAATATTAAGCTGCTGCTGAAGCTCAGCTTGCAATAAATTACGTGACTTCATCATGTTTTCTAAAGCGACTAAACGCTTCTCAATGCTCGATTGCGAGCTTGCAGCTTCTGAAACAGGAGCGGGAGCAGCCCATAACTGGGTGCTCCCGCTTAAGATCATTGCTGCCAAAATAATTTTCGGCTTCATAATGACTCTTTATTAGTAAACTAATACTGCGCGACGGTTCTTCGCGAACGCTTCTTCAGTGCGAGACTTAACCATTGGCTTCTCTTCACCATAGCTCACTACTGACATTTGGCTAGCAGAAACACCTAAACTTTGTAAGTATTTTTCTACTGCTTGACCACGGTGCTCGCCTAGTGCGATGTTGTACTCAGGCGTACCGCGCTCATCAGCGTGACCTTCGATTAGTACTTTAACTGAAGGGTTTTGTACTAAGAATTCAGCGTGTGCTTGTAATAGTTCAGCATACTTGCTTTGGATTTTTGCGTTATCAAAGCCAAAGTAAATGATTTGCTCTTGACGTAACGCTTCGTATTTTTCACGAAGTGCTTCTTCAGCTTGTTGCTCTGGAGTAAGCGTTGCAACTTCAACAGTATCAGTGTTGTTTGATTGCTCAACCATACCTTGGTTAGATTGGTTTGCAGCACCTTCGTCAACACCTGAAGAAGAGCTACACGCCGCTAATGTCATCACTGGCACAGCAATTAGCAGGCCTTTTAAAGTTTTATTAAGTTGCATTTAATTGATTCCTATATTGAGTAAACCAGTATAATTACTGTAAATAAGGCGACCAAGCCGGTGCCTTAACTTGTCCGTCTAGCACAGGTAAGCGTGCTTTAAAGCGACCATCCATAGAAACTAACGCCAACACCTGTTTATTATTATGAAGCGTGCTGTAGATAATCATCGAGCCGTTTGGTGCGATACTCGGCGATTCATCAAGGCGTGTTCTAGTTAACACTTGGAACGCACCTGTAGCTAGCTCTTTCTTAGCAAGATGGTATTGACCGTTGGTACGGTTCACCATCACTAATTCTTTTCCATCTGGAGAAACCGAACCTGCTAGGTTCATATCTCCGTCAAACGTCATGCGTTTTGACCTACCAGTTTGCAAATTTAACTTATAAATCTGGGCATTACCACCCCTTTCAGACGTAAACACAATATCTTGCCCATTAGGGAACCAAGATGGTTCAGTATCTATACTACGGTGATTTGTAAGGCGTCTTTCTTTGCGAGTTGCAAGGTCTAAAACATATACTTCTGTTGCACCATTGCGGTCTTTAGAAAGCACTAATAGTAGCTTTTTGCCATCAGGTGAGAACTGTGGCGCACCATTAATACCAGGGTGACTTGTGATCAGCTCACGTTTACCCGTGTATAAATCTTGAATGTAAATTTGGCTTTGACGATTTTCAAATGTTACATACGCAAGCTTAGTACCATCTGGTGACCATGCCGGTGACATTAATGGCTCTTTAGAACGAAGTAATACTTGCTCATTAAAACCATCATAATCAGCAACGACTAACTGATAAGGCATTGCCTGATTTTCTCTCACAATAACGTAGGCAATCTTCGTTAAGAATGCACCTTTTTCTCCAGTTAAAGCTTCGTATACAACATCACTGATACGGTGAGCGTAGCGGCGGAAACCCGTTTCAGCTATTACACTTTCTCTTGCATCAAGAATATGGTCTTGGCTTTTAACTAACTTACCGTTACTCATCATCTGTGTTTGACCACCCGTGATCTGACCACGAATAACATCAATAAGCTCATACTTAACTAAGTAACGTCCACCTGGCTGTTGTTCAACTTGACCAACAAGAACGGCTTCGACACCTTTATTAACCCATGCAGCATAGTCAACGTCAGTATCAGTTGCTGGTAATTGAGGCATTGTTGCTACATCAATAGGTTTAAATTTACCACTACGCATTAAGTCTGCTGCAATAACAGTACTTAACTTTTCAGGGATGGGGCCTACCCCATTGTATTGAAATGGCACAACTGCAATCGGACGTGCACCATCAACACCTTCGGTAATAACAATTTCTAGTGCAGCACTGGCGATGCCATGAAAGCCCAGTAATACAATAAAACATGCTGTTTTTATCTGGTTGAACATATCATTCCTTTAGAATTCTGGCTTGATTGTTAAATTAATATTTTTAAGTTGCTCAAATACGTCTTTATCGGGTGATACCGGGAGTGTATCTGCCATACGAACAGCTCGAAGCGCAGCTTCACACACTAATTTATCACCACCTAATGACTTAACTTGTGTTACTAAGCCATTAAAGCCAAGACGAATATTTACACGACATTGTTTATTCTTCATCTTTTCATCGATAAGTAAAGTTTGCTGAATACGTGCCATTATTAAGGCTTTGTATTTGTCGACTTCACTTACAATTTGCTGTTGACGAACTTTATTTCGTGCAGCTTGCTCAGCAGCTAACTGCTCTTGCAACATTTGCTCTTGCAATGCTTGCTGGCGTTTACGCTCGGCTTCGGCTTCTTTGCGTTTACGTTCAGCTTCTGCTTCGGCAGCTTTACGCTTACGCTCTTCTTCCGCTTTCTTTAACGCCTCTTCTTCAGCTTTGCGCTTTTCTGCTGCAGCTTTTGCTGCTGCTTCAGCTTCTTGCTTTTGCTTTTCGGCTTGTTGCGCTTTAGCACGTTCTTTTTGCTGAATTTCACGTGCTTTTTTCGCTTGTGCTTCGGCTTCTGCTTTTTCTTTCTCTTTCGCGCGGCGCTGTTGTTCTAGCTTTTTAAGACGACGGTCTTCCGCTTCACGTTGCTTGCGCGCGTCATTGGCACGTCGTTCAAGATCACGAAGACGCTTTGCTTCAGCTTGTTTTTTCGCTTCTTCTTGCTTTTTTAGCTCAGCAATTTTTTGTTCAACCTTTTGTTGGTCTACCGTAACTGCTGAAACAGCCTTTTCTGGCTCAGGCATAGCTGGATTCAAAGTTACTTCCATTACCTTAGGAGTAGGTAAATGAAAACTAGCTGATCCAATTAAAAAACCAATAATACCCAGATGTAATAGAATCGATTTGATTAATGACTCACGCATACTAACCCTCAAATGATTCGGTCATTAGACCCACTGAAGGCACACCGGCATTTTTCAAAAAGTCCATGAGTAGCAGTACTTCTTGATAAGAAACACGGCCCGAACCTTTGATCATCACTGGCGTATCTGGATTCTTTTGCAGCTGAAGTTTAATCACTGCAGCAACATCCAACGCTTCCATTGGTGCTTCAGGATCTGTACCAATACTTACATAGTACTTACCTTCAGCATCAATTGACGCAATAATTGGAGGCGTATCTTTAGTATCAACAAGATCCGATTCTTCCATCTTTGGCAAATCTACTTTTACGCCATGAGTAATAAGTGGCGCAGTTGCCATAAATATGATTAGTAGTACCAACATTACGTCAATGTAAGGAACTACGTTTATCTCACCTACTGGGCGACGTTTCTTACGCTGGTACATTCGCTTTAGCCTCTATTTGCGCAGCAGCTTGGCGGTGTAAAATATTGGCGAACTCTTCCATGAAGTTAATATAATTACCTTCAAGCTTTTCTACTTTGTTTGCAAAACGGTTGTAAGCAATAACAGCTGGAATTGCAGCAAATAAACCCATTGCTGTTGCGATTAGTGCTTCAGCAATACCTGGCGCTACCATTTGTAGCGTTGCTTGCTTAACTTCACCTAATGCGATAAATGCGTTCATAATACCCCACACCGTACCAAACAGGCCGATGTAAGGACTAATAGAACCCACGGTTGCTAAAAACGATAAACTTGACTCAAGCTTTTCAACTTCACGCGATAAAGCAACACGCATTGAACGGTGTGTGCCTTCCATAACAATACTTGCACTTTGTGGTGAATTTTTCTTATGACGTGCAAACTCTTTAAAACCTGCAACGAATAATGCTTCAACACCTGATGCGCCACCAGGACGCGCTGATACTTCGTTGTATAATTTACTTAGGTCAATACCCGACCAAAACTTCTGCTCAAAGCGCTTTGCGCCATTAAGTGCATCAGAAATCGCTTTTTTACGCTGAAAGATAATTGCCCATGACATTACCGACATACCGACTAATGCCAACATTACTAGCTGGACAAGTACACTGGCTTCTAGAATAAGATCTAAAAAGTTAAGCCCTGATCCCACGTTAAACTCCTAAAATAGATTTCTATGTAATTTGTTATATTTTTTACACTTGTATTTATTGACCACAAAGGCGGCCAAAAGTTACATCTAGTGTATCTAGTCAGCTATGAACTGACAACGCTCTTGCTGTGAATTAGCGGCAAATAACGGTAAAAAGCAATTTGCTTAGTTATTTTTTAGCCATATTAGGTTTTATCAACACATTTACGCATATTTTCACCTTAATAATAAGTCACTAGAATAGCTCTCAAAAGCAACCAAAACAGCCAAAAACACGACGTTTATTCATAAATTACGCATAAACACCCAAAAGCACTTTTGCAAATCTACTACAGAATACTTAAACTAATCCTGAATAAAGATCACAAAATTTATAAAAACCCTTTTATTCAGAAGGTTAAAAACAAAATAGTTACAAAGTGAACAAAAAGAAAACAATTCAATTTTTAGCTCACATTAGTTTTTTTTATCTGAAAATAAAATTTTTCTAGTTTGAAGAAAAATCCATCATTGCGTATTATTTACCTATACCGAGCTAGCAACCTCATGAAAGTTTCTTTCATCAAGCTCCGTTTTTAGCAATATGAAGTTTCGTATTGCACTAGGTTTACTTAAATCTGGATAAAACCTTTTTTAAGTAGACCGTAGTTCCCTGGATTACTTCCTTCAACTTGTTGTTTGCCCGCATCCTTATGCGGGCTTTTTTTTGCCTACACAAACGTCAATGAGAATACCTATCGATAACTTAACAGCATGTGAATTACAGATGTTAAAATGAGACAACAACCCAGTGGTTAGTGGTTAGTGGTTAGTGGTTAGTGGTTAGAACAAAGTAAAACTAATATCATCTATAGCAAGCTTTTTGTTAATTACACAAAAATAAAACCACCCTCTCGATCAACTAATATCTAACTTCTGAAATCTAACTACTAAAAACCCCGCTTCGCGGGGTTTTTAGTTATTTTTCTGGCGTTAATCCAAAGTGTAAATAAGCGATGTCTGAAACAAGTCGTCCGCGTGGGGTGCGTTGTATAAAGCCTTGTTGAATTAAAAACGGCTCTATCACATCTTCAATGGTTTCTTTTTCTTCGCCAATTGCAGCCGCTAGGTTATCAAGTCCAACGGGGCCGCCCATAAATTTTTCGATAATAGCTAACAGGTATTTTCTATCCATGTAGTCAAAACCGCTTTTATCGACATCAATCATATCGAGGGCTTGCTCGGCAACTGTAGCATTCACTTTACCGTCTGATTTCACTTGGGTGTAATCACGAACGCGGCGTAATAAACGATTAGCTATGCGAGGTGTACCACGTGAGCGCTTGGCGATTTCTGTAGCGCCTTCATCGCACATGGTTAAATCTAAAAAGCTTGCTGAACGGGCAACAATTTTTGAGAGGTCTTCAACTGAATAAAACTCTAATCGCTGTACGATGCCAAAACGGTCTCTAAGTGGTGAGGTGAGTGAACCTGCACGCGTTGTTGCACCAATTAAAGTAAATGGCGGCAAATCAAGCTTTATTGAACGTGCTGCGGGGCCCTCACCTATCATTATATCCAGCTGATAATCTTCCATTGCGGGATACAAAATCTCTTCGACTTGCGGGCTCAAGCGATGTATTTCGTCAATAAACAGTACGTCACCTTCTTCAAGGTTCGTTAAAAGTGCGGCTAAATCCCCTGCTTTTTCGAGTACTGGCCCTGATGTTGTTTTAATATTAACGTTAAGCTCGTTGGCAACAATATTTGCAAGTGTGGTTTTACCAAGGCCCGGTGGACCAAATATTAATAAGTGATCCAGCGCTTCACCACGATGGCGAGCGGCCTCGATAAAAATTTCCATTTGTTGCTTAACATGCGGCTGGCCTGTGTAATCGGTTAACAGCTTTGGTCGTATGGCACGATCAACACTGTCTTCGTTACTTTGTTCACTCGCATCTATTAAGCGATCTGCTTCAATCATGGTTTACTCACAACATTGATTTTAGAGCTTCTTTAATTAGAACCTCGGTCGTCATATCTGGTTTGTTAACTGTTTTAACCGCTTTTTGTGCTTGCGGTAGCTTATAGCCTAATGCCACAAGTGCTGATACAGCATCATCAGCAGCATTATTTGCCACTAGGGTATCATCACTTGATGGCTCAATGACGGCATTATCGCTAAATGGTGTAAATAAGTCATTACCCCAATTTTTAAGCCGGTCTTTCATTTCGAGCACTAAACGCTCAGCCGTTTTTTTACCAACGCCCGGTAGTTTAACCAGTGTGGTCGCATCTTCATTATTAACACAACTTACAAATTGCTGCGCCGACATACCCGATAAAATAGCTAGACCAAGCTTTGGCCCTACACCATTGGCTTTTAAAAGCTCTCTAAATAAAGCGCGTTCAGTTTTGTTGTTAAAGCCAAATAATAGCTGGGCATCTTCACGTACCACAAAATGGGTATAAATAATCGCTTGCTCACCCACTGCCGGTAAATCATAAAAGCAAGTCATCGGCATTTGTACTTCGTAGCCTACACCACTTACTTCGATAAGAATTTCTGGTGGCTGCTTTTCAACAAGTAAGCCATTTAATCGACCAATCATATTACTTCCTTAATCGTCCTCTTACGGTTTTGCTCGCACTGCCCGCAAGTTTTATTAAATTTTGTTCTGAGTGTGCATGACAAATAGCAATTGCTAAAGCATCTGCGGCATCGGCTTGAGGGGTACCTGGCAGCTTTAAAATGTTTTTAACCATATGCTGTACTTGAGACTTATCGGCTCCGCCATTACCTACAACGGCCTGCTTAATTTGCCGAGCTGAATATTCATAAACTGGCAGCTCTGCCATTGAAGCACCAACGATAGCAGCGCCACGTGCTTGACCGAGTTTAAGCGCTGAGTCTGGGTTGTGTGCCATAAACACTTTTTCGATAGCAAAACTGTCTGGGGAGAATTGCTCTACCAATTGACTGATCCCTTGGTAAATCATTTTTAAGCGTATCGGAAAATCGTGATCGGCCAATTTAATGCAGCCACTGCCTAAATAAGTGAACTTAGCACCTTGGTGAGCAATCACGCCGTACCCTGTTAATCGTGAACCAGGATCAATCCCTAAAATAATCGCCAACTAACTGACTCGTCTATTATCATTATTATCTGCGGTTAATAATGCCAGAGCACTGTATAAATTACCAGTAACCAATTGCAATTCATAAAAAATGCCCGCAATTGCGAGCATTTTATAGTCAACCTTTAATTAAGACATTTACGCGAGCGAGCGTAATAAGCCTTGGGTATTTTTTCGCATTGTGCGGGCTATCATCAAATAACCTAAACATGCCACAAATAAGCCCCCGACTGCAGGGCCAATAACCCAAATATGAGGGTGGAACTTACCTGCTAAATCGAACATTTGTTTTTGCACTATTAACAGAGCGATGTCACTAACTATGGCAGCCACTAAGCCTGCAGTTACGCCTAATAGTAAAAACTCATATAAGGTAGCATTTTTAATTAAGCGCCCTTTCGCACCTAAAGTTCGCAAAATAACAATCTCTTGCATTCGCTCACCCAAACTTGCTTGTACTTGTGAAATAAGTACTAAAGCGCCACAGGCAACCACAATCGCTAGAACAAACCCAATCGCTAACGATACTTGCTCTATGGTTGAGCGAATTTGTTTAATAAAGCTTTCAACATCTATCACGTTAACCGTTGGGTATTGACGCATTAGCTCATTAAACTCACGTTTTTTCTCTGCTTTTACATTCACTGAAGAAATATAAGTAGCCGGGAAACTCGCTAGCACATCAGGGCTTAAAATAATAAAGAAGTTAGGTTTAAGCGTGGTCCAATTAACCTTACGCACACTGGTAATTTTTGCGTCAAACGACTGCGCACCAATTAAGAAAGTAAGCGTATCGCCAATTTGTACATCAAGGCGTTCAAGCATCGACTCTTCTACCGATGCCTCAGCTACTGAGTCTTCACTAAACCATGCACCGTCGATAAGCTCGTTTTGATTTGGTAAGTCTTTACGCCAAGTTAGGTTTAACTCACGGCCAATACCAGAGCGGGCTTCTTCGTCTTTCTTTTCGTTGTCTTCTTGCGATACTTCGCGGGCAACCAGTTCGCCATTAACGGCGTTTACGCGACCACGGACTACCGGATAGAAATCAGACGTGGGCATATCGTTTTGCGCTAAGAAGCTAGTAATAGGCTCTAACTCTTGCTCAGTAATGTTCACTAAAAATGAATTAGGGGCATTTTCAGGAAGCTGAGACTGCCAATCCGAAATCATGTCATTCTTAAGTACAATTAAAAACAGTAATAACTTGATTGCCAAAGCAAAGCTAATTAATTGCACCGCATTCACATTGGCACGCTTTTGAATTGACGCAATCGCCAATGACCAACTGTTGCCCGGACTCAAGCCAAGTTTGCGGCCACCACCAAAAATAACCTTTGATAAACCAAATAACACCGCAATTAGAACTGCCGTCGAAAGGAACAAAATTGCACTAATTTTGATGTTGTTACTAAATAACCACATCAGTAAAAACACCGTAAGCGCCGACATAGTAAGGTGCACTTTACTTACTAATAAACGGTCGCCTAAGTTACGGCGAAGTACACGTAGCGGCGGAATATCAAATAAATCGAGTAGCGGTTTAATTGAAAACATAACCGCACAAATCACACCCGTGCTGATCGCAATGATCCAAGGTTTAGCCGATGCGCTCGGCAGTGCTGTGCCCATGGTTTGTGATAAATAATCAGTGGCAACCGCTTGTAAACCATAACCAATCAGTAAACCGACAATCACCGACATTGAACATACAAGGCTCAAATGTAATAAATAGATTTTACGGATCATAGCGCGGCTACCGCCCAGCGTTTTCATCATAGCAACTGGGTCGTACTGACGCTCACAATACCGTTTTGCCGACACCGCAATAGCAACGGCTGCTAAAATAATGCCTAGCAAACCAGCTAGCAATAAATAGCTTTCGGCACGATTTAAACTATTAGAAATAGGTGACTGGCGGTCTTTAACACCATACCAACGCTGGTTTTCTTTCATTTGTGGTTTTAACCACGCATAAAAGCTATCTAAATTGTCTTTGTCGCCAGCATAAAGTTGGCGGTAAAACACTCGGCTGCCGGGCTGAATTACCTCAGTTACAGCAATATCTGCTTCATTGATTAAGATTCGCTGGCTGCTCGAGAACACATTAAACGGTGCATCAGGCTCTTCGGCTACAACATGACTAGCCGTAAACGTAGCAGCACCAAGCTCTACTTTATCGCCCACTTTAATATTTAGCGCATAAAACACAGATTCACTTAACCACACTTCACCACGACTTGGGATATCAGAAGTTACTTGTGGTTGGTCAGTCAGGCTAGTTTTTACTTTTAACTCACCTTTTAATGGATAGGTATTTGATACCGCTTTAACCGAGCCAAGTTGCATTTCGTCACCGGCAAATAACATGGTGTCGAAGTAAGTTATTTTTGCGGTGCGTAAGTTTTCTTGGTTGGCTTGTTCTAAAAACTCAGCAGGTAAAGCATGGTTACTTGCTAAAACGCGATCAGCGGCAATAAAGGCACTGCTTTTTTCTTCAATACTTTGACCAATGCGGTCGGTAACCATAGACAGTGTTAAAACAGTGAGAACAGCTAAGGCTATTGCTGCACTGATCACTGTTAATTCGCCACGCTTAAACTCACGTGAAAACAGTTTTAGTGCTAATTTAGCCCACATTCGCTTGCACTCCTTCGCTTTCTTTTACTGTTACTAACTGCCCCGCTTCAATATGTAAAATTTGCTGACACTTTTGTGCAAGCTGCTCATCATGGGTTACTAAAATGAGTGTTGTGCCGTGCTCTTTATTTAGTTCAAATAATAAAGACTCAATTAACTTACCGTTTTTACTATCAAGGTTTGCTGATGGTTCATCTGCAAATAAAATTTTCGGTGTGCCAATAAATGCACGCGCAATTGCTACACGTTGCTGCTCACCGCCAGATAATTGCGATGGGTAATGACCAACACGATGGCTTAAGCCTACTTTTTCAAGTAGCTCAAGGGCTTGTTGTTTAGCATCTTTGCTACCCGCAAGTTCAGCGGGAAGCATGACGTTTTCAAGGGCTGTTAAGCTTTGTACAAGCATGAAAGACTGAAACACAAAACCCACTTTTTCGGCGCGAAGTGCTGCGCGTGCTTCTTCATCTAATTCGTGTAATGCGGCTCCATCTAAATGAATACTACCGCCCGTTGATTGATCAAGGCCGGCCAATAAACTTAATAAAGTAGACTTACCCGAACCTGAGGTGCCTACTACAGCAACTGAGTCGCCCGACTTGACATTAAAGCTGATGTCACTGAGGATGGTCAGGTCGCCCTCAACCGTGGTGACCGTTTTAGAAAGTCCTTTAACTTGAATGATATTTAATTGAGAAAGCGCTGACATATGATGCATCCAATCCTACGTTTTATATTCGTTTTACTGTTAGTAATCAAACCACTTACGGCAGCAGCTGACAACACAATTTTAATTCTAGGTGACAGTTTAAGCGCCGCTTACGGTCTTAAACAAGAGCAAGGCTGGGTTAAATTGTTACAAGATAAGTACGATGAAAAAGACCAATCTATATACTTAGTAAACGCCAGTATTAGCGGTGAAACCACAGGCGGTGCTCTAAGGCGACTCGACGCGTTACTGAGCGAATTTGAACCCACTCATGTACTCATTGAGCTTGGCGGAAACGATGGTTTACGAGGTTTCCCTATTAAACGCCTGCAAGCTAACTTACGTGATTTAATTGCAAAAAGCCAAAAAATTGGGGCGAAAACCGCCGTAATGGAAGTACAAATTCCACCAAACTATGGCCCGCGTTATACCAAACTTTTCACCGATAGCTTTAAAACCATTGCCGATGAAACAGATTCTGAGCTCATGCCCTTTTTCATGCTTAGCATTGCAGGCCGTCCAGAACTTATGCAAAACGATAACTTGCACCCTAATGCCGATGCTCAACCATTAATACGCGACTTTATGTACAATACGATCAACGATTGGCTAGATTAACCTCTAGTCCATTGATTTAATATCGATTGCCTGAACAATTAACAGGCAATCGAACTGCGGGGATATTGATTTTTATAAAAAAAGCCGTACTATGGCTTGCAACGTCGGCATATAGCGCAGCTTGGTAGCGCACTGTCATGGGGTGTCAGGGGTCGCAGGTTCAAATCCTGCTATGCCGACCATCTTTTCCTTATCCCTATCAAAAACTTACATACTATTCTTAGTTTCTATAAAATCTAAAACGTCAATAACGTTGAAAAGCAATACACTAATTTACCATCAACAGCCTCATGATCTTTAGCTACAAATTGTGCCGTCCAACCTTTGTTATCACTTGATGCTAAACCTGAAGAATGCAACTGACAAAAGAGTTGCTCTAAAAATAATGATTGGTAACTAATTAAGAGCTCTTCCAAATCAGATTCACTTTTTGAAACCGGAATATTTATTTTTGCGTTGTAGATAGCGTTAATAGGTTTTGGTTTATAAGCATTGAATTTAGTATATAAATCAGGATTTTGATTGATAAATGAATCGAGTTCATCTCGCTCGGCTTGTTGCAAATGATAAACAAATATTGAATCACAGCATTCTGTTGCAAAGGATAACTTATAAGAGTCGTTTACAAAGCGTGAAGAGAAAATAACAGTTCTAGGTTTGTTAGTTTGACTTTGAATATCAAAATCACTGAGTTCTAGAATTCGATGAACTCTCCATATCCCTGAACCATAGCTTCTGACCCAATCTCCGACCTTAATATTATCGTCCATACTATCCTTGATGCCTAACGCCTTGATAAACTGAACAAAATGGCAGGCTACAATTTGGAGCGGACACTGCCTTATCTTTTGTGTTCGATTTAATTACCTTGTTAAGGTTATAAAACACCTTTTTTGATTGAGTGTGCTTCAAGTTCTTTTGCTATTAAATCTCGATCTATATCTTTCGGTAATAAAAATGTAATTTCACTATCATCCGTAAACTTAAAAACTATGCCGTCAACAATAAACGTATACGAAGATATCAGCTCCCAAGGTATCGAAGTTATATTATCTGCTTTGATTCTAATAATACCTTTGGGGCCGGAATCAATTTTACTGGTGACAGCCACCTGATCGTATACAAGCCCCAAGCTAAAATGAAACCTCCTGCAGGCGCAATCCAAATTGTTTTAACCAGATGATTGATAAAGTCATCTTTAGTCAACAGACTTACAACTGCCAAAATAACAAAAAACAACGTCCAAATAAGGCAGCTGATTAACACCCCTTTTGAAATGAGGCTATATCTTTCTTGATTTTGGATTGATTTAACCCAAGGTTCAGTCCACTTCATTGCCTGATTGTAACCCTAACGCCGCATAGAAGGCGGATAAAGCTTGGCTAAAATTATCGACGAAGGAGCGCAAGCCAAGCGTTTTGCGTCCACCCTAAATGCGATTGTTATATTGCATTGTGAACCATGGGCTCGCAAGGCTTTGGTTTATATTCACAATACCGATATTCAATGGTTACAATTTCAGCGACAGCTTGATCTTTAGGTACTTGAATAAATAAACCATTCTTTAATACATAAAATAGCTCATTTTTATTAGCTGCTACTTTAAGTTGATTCCATTGACCAGCATCAACCAAGTTTGAATGGTGATTGAAGCGATATTGTATATTTGCATCTTCGGCTAATGTAATTGAACTGTAGGCTCCAAAATATAGCTTACTATTAATGCCGTTAACTTTTACTTGTTGGTACGCACTCGGTTCTTGGTATGCAACCGGAGATATTAGATACACGATTGTACTTTCGGTAGTAGGCAGAATAGGAAATTGATATTCAGCTGATTTGGATTTTAAAATTTCAGCAGGAATTCCAACGCAAGATATTAGTGCCGAAGCGACTAAAATAATGATTAGATTACGCATAGCTCCCCTTGCAATATAACGCTTGCCGTAAACGGCACAAAATAGCAGGCTAAAATTGGCGACGAAGGAGCACAAGTCTTCTGTTTTGCGTCCTTTGGTTTGGGCACTTGTTATGTACTTTTATTCAGATTTTAAGCCAGACAACTTAACGCTTTCACCTTTTGAAATTGACTTTGCTTGGTTTAAAGTAAACTGAAACCAAAATTCAGTGCGATTCTCATCGAAATAACTAAAACAAAACTCCACTTCATCAGCGTCAAAGCCACCAACAAACGATGGAGACTGAAACATATCGCTCGACTCTATTTCAAGCCATTGATGAGTTGAGTAGTCTTGGTCAACTATCTCAATACAAATAGATTTTAATTCATCTTCAATTGGTATATTCATTACTGACCTGTTAGAGCACATAACGCCCACACAATAAGCGGATTAAGCTTGGCTAAAATTAGCAAGGAACAGGCGCCAGTTATATACCAATATGTACCAGAGCCGCATCTCGGAATTCTTGATAGTTGTCAGCATACTCCCAAATTGAAAATAAGTGCTCTCCATTTGAGTCGACTAAACAATACATTTGGCAATTAGCATATTCTTTCGAGTTTTTTAAATCACTCCAAGCATGGAATGATGATTGCCCGTTTTTACATAGAACAATTCCTTTAGAATCGAAGGTAAAACTAAACTTTAAACTCCGAAGGAAACGAACCAATAGAAAGAAATATTTGCCACAAAAATAAACCAGAGCGCTACATAAGAAAAATAAAAAAATTAAAGTTTGCCAATCACCATCCGCAATTCTATTGCTTGATAAGTAAATCATAGATAGAGGACCTAGCGCATAAACAGGCAAAAGTATGACTCCACAAATATAAGCCATTATTTGAACAGAGTTAGAATGTTGAACCATATTTCCCTTGGTATATAACAATTTTATAGTGCGCTCGTCCCGTATCTTTCTGCCGATGTTACGTGCACGTATAAATAAGTCTATTAGTAACAAATAACGTAATGCATCGCCAACTCTAATTTTTCTATTAGTACTAAAGATATTCAGAAAAAGAAAATGCGCTCGTCGCACATTTTCTTGAATATATGCGCGTACTACAGAGTATGGAAATCAATTAACTCTTATTTTAAGCCAATATCAATGTCTAGCTATCCCTGAGAATTAATATTTAGGGTATTTGAGTTAACTCATTTCTGGACAAAGACGAGTTATATACATAACCCGCCTCTGGACAATTTCGTATTAGAGCCGAAGGTTTGCTCTGTGAAAAAACGGACATAAGATTTTAGAATCATATTAAATTTTTAGCTATTTATGTTCAAAGGCATAGGTTTCACGTAATAATATTTCATAAAAAGTCCTGGCAGCGAGTCCTGTTTTACTCCGTTTAGGTAAAGTAATATGTAAAGGTACTTGGTATTTTTCGTTATGCTCTACCTTGATTATTTTCAGCTTCTCAGTATATCTTTTCCTTATTATATGTTCAGGCAGACGACAGAATCCTAACCCTTGTTCAGTGGCTCTAAATGCATGATCAAAGTTATCTACAGTAATTCTTTGATTTGCTTTTAACCAGCCTACATTTTTGCCATCGAAAGTAGATGAAAACCTACCTAAATCTCTGATAACGATTTGACTGTGAATTGCCAAATCTTGAATACATACATAATCTTGAGCGGCAAGTGGGTGGGTGATTGATACTACAGGAATCATTGTGGTAAGAGAGAAAACTTGTGCGGGATAATTAGTCACTGGCAAAGTAATAATAGCTATGTCAGCCTCCTCATCAATAACCATTTCAGAGGTTTTCGACAACGATGTTTCTATAATCTGAATAGATGTCGTTGTGTTAACTTTTAAAAACTCTTTCATTGGTTTATAAAGTAAAGTAGGGTCACATAAATGATCCATAGCTATGGTTATTTCTGATTCGACACCAACGGACAGTTGTTGGCTCATCTCCTCTAAATCTCTAGCTTGTTCTATCATGCTTTCAGCCCTTCTGAGTAAGGACTTAGCGTGTTTGGTAAGTATTGCTCTACGTCCACTTATTTCCAGCAGCTTTATGCCCAATTGAGCCTCTAGCTTTTTTATTGAGTAGATTAAAGTCGTGTGGCTTTTATTCAGAGAAGCAGCGGCTGCTTGGATGCTGCCAGATTTATCTACTTCTTGTAGTGTAATCCATTGCTCCAGAGTACTTTTTAATCTCAATGCATTATTACCTGTCAGTTTTCTCTACAGTTACTGACAATATTATGAACTTTATTGTGCAAATTTTGTAGTGAATAATAAGTTTAATGAATAACACAGCGCTTAAAGCGTTATATTTGGAGACTACAAGATGAAACTATTACAAGTTGATTTTGAATATCAAGGTGCAATGGGTGATGAAATGTCGAAGGTCCTTGTTGGCTTAGCAGAGTCAATTAATCAGGAAGAAGGCTTAATATGGAAAATTTGGACTGAAAATGAATCAGATAAGCTTGGAGGAGGTATATACCTCTTTGCAGATGAAGCCAGTGCAAAGGCATACCTAGAAATGCATACAGCTCGCCTAAAGAGCATGGGAGTTGCAAATGTTAGGGGAATAATCTTTGATATAAATTTACCATTGACTAAAATTAATCAAGGTCCGCTATTTAAAGGATAAGTCGTATGAATAATAAAGTATTTTTAACATTACACGGTGGTATTTACTTCGCTTTTGCTTTGGCCTTGTTCTTTTTACCGACACAGGTTTGGCCTATGTATGGCGTTGAGATAAACGATAAGTACGCATACTTTTTATCACAACATACAAGTATATTTTTAGGTGGCTTAGGTGTGGTTAGTTTACTCTTTAGAAGTATTAAGGATGGTGAAGCCGTTAAACAAATACTTAAAGCCCTGATAATCACTAACTTATTTGGAATCATAATTACAAGCTACGCAGGAATAACAGGGATATTCGTTGGGTTTGGTTGGAGCGATCCTGCTTTCTTCACGGTATTAACAGTATTAAGCTATTGGCAACTAATAAAATACAAAAACTAGATTTTTCAATTTAATTAAGCGTGAGCTTCGTAAGCTCTCGCTTATGAGTGGGTCAAAGTAAAAATGAATGTACTAGCTCAGAACAGATTTTAGAGTATTTATGTTGACTGATTTTGGGGCAGAAATAAGTTACCCTAAACTCCCGTTCAATTATTTATCACTCTGTATTTTAAACTCATTAAAAATACTGTTCACATTCACTTTTGCGCCTAGCTTTGCAGCGATTAAAAAGAGGCCTGCTAGTTTTCTGTGAACGAACAAGGCATCTACGGGTGGTGCGTGCCAATGTTCTGAGGCGGTGCTCATTTTTAGGCCGAGTTCTTTAATGCGTTTTGGTAAGTCGCTATTCGCAAAATCATACTCACCTTGGTAGCGCAGTGGCTCGCAGGCGAGTAGAAATATATCGACCACATTATCTATATATTCTTGAGCGAGCCCTTGTTGAAAATAGCCAATTTGCTGTGCAGCTGTAGCCACATCTACTCTATCGTTACTAATCGCAGCAGATAATAACTTTAAGTAGCCATCACTAATATGCTGAGGTAGTTCTCGGGTGGCGCCAAAGTCTAAAAGTATTAAGCGTTGATTGTCGACTTGATATTGATAATTAGCAAAGTTTGGATCTGTTTGAACTAGTTTAAAGCTAAATAATTCACGTAAAAATAGGCTGAGTAGCTGTTCAACCGCTTTATTACGCAGCGCTTGCTGTGTGCTTGCCAGTTCATCTAGCTCTTGCCCTTCAACAAAACTCATGACTAAAACTTGAGAAGAACTAAGCGAATCAACCACATTTGGAATAAGGTAATTATCATCACCTTTTAAACACTCGCTGTAGCGTTTTAAAAAACTCGCTTCTAATTCGTAGTCAGCTTCGTTTATAAGCTGTTGTTTTGCTTCATCGATAAGAGGCTGTATTTCTACCTCTTTGGGTAATAAGCCACTGAGCTTGAGAAGGTAAGCTAAGTTATCAACATCACTGGCAATGCCTTTTGCAATACCTGGGTATTGCACTTTAACTGCTAACTTTTCGCCCGATTCTCGATAAGCAATATGCACTTGCCCTATTGATGCCGCAGCAAATGGTCTTAGTTCAAAATGCGATAATTGCTCTAACCACGCATCGCCCCAGTGCTCTCGCATCACTTTAACTAGTTGCTTTTGCGGCATAGCTGTCGCTTCTGCACGCAGCCTTGCTAAAATTGCAGATAGCTCAGGAGTGAGTAATTCACCGCTATCCATGG
This sequence comes from Pseudoalteromonas sp. PA2MD11, assembly GCF_017808125.1. NCBI lineage: Bacteria > Pseudomonadati > Pseudomonadota > Gammaproteobacteria > Alteromonadales > Pseudoalteromonadaceae > Pseudoalteromonas > Pseudoalteromonas sp. PA2MD11. The sequence continues at coordinate 103,792 of NZ_JADKNF010000015.1, read as the reverse complement.
ATAACAGCTGCCCCAATTTCATTGCAGCCCCACGCAGATTTGCAAGCTGCTCAGCAAAGCGCTGAATATTTTTTGGCTGTAACAATAACTCTTGTCGTGATGTTTGCTTGCCCGTTGCCCATGCTTTTGTGCCTTCAAACAACATATTACCCGCGACTTTACTAGCTAAAGAGCCAAGCCGAACAGCGCGTGAAAAGCGTGATGTTGGCACTGACTTTTGTTTATTACTCATATTGCTTCACACTATTAACTTAATGCTTTGAATACGTAGGTTGTTCGAGTTTAGATCGACTTTAGCTTTACTAGCACTTGTCTTCTAGCCGAAAAGCAAAAAGCCGCATGGTTAGCTTATTTGCTTCCCGATGCGGCTATTTATTTAATTAACAAGCCAATAAATCGTTTTATTTATTGTTACTGCTTTCCAGACATCAATTGTTCCATTAGCTGGCTAAAGTCGAAACTCGTCGCTTTTTGCAGCGGTGGATATTCTGATAGTGTCTTAATGTGCTCACCAAGTAGATGTTGCACAGGCTCATTCAGCCATTGCTTAGCTTGCACTATGTCTGAGCGATCGGTTAAACCATCAAAGCTTTCAAACGGATCCATACGTATGTTATAGAAAATTGGGAACTTTTGCTTTTCATAAGGAGCATAATAATTCTCGCTCGTTTCAAAGTGCAACTTCCATTGCTTGTAGCGAATCGCTTTTATACTTGATTCGTAATAGTAGAAAAAGTGATCACGGGCGCTTTGGTCAGTTTTGCCAAGCCAGTAATTCAAGTTATTTACGCCGTCAATCGGTTGCTTATGCTCTTTCAGCGCTTTTTTCGCGACATTAGGTTCACCCGCTGCTGCAGCTAGCGTTGTGTAAATATCCATATGTGATTGAATACCATTTAATACCGTATTTGCAGGTACTTTACCTGGCCAGCGAACAATCATAGGCACACGTACACCGCCTTCATAGGTCGTCATTTTCTCACCACGGAACGGTGTTGTACCGCCATGTAATCGAGCACTGTGCTCTGGGCCATTATCTGTAGAATAAACAACAATAGTGTTATCAAGCACACCCATATCATCTAGTGCAGCCATTAACTCGCCCACTTGTTGATCATGTTCAATCAAGCCACTACCATATAAATCATGCTCAGTGGTGTATTCTTCTGCTAAATAACGACTCTTATCGCTTAGACGCGTATACATATGCATTCGGCTTGGGTTAAACCAAACAAAGAAAGGTTTATCTGCTTTTTTCGCTCGTTTAATAAAGTCTATGCTTGCGTCCATAAACTCTTTATCAACGGTTTTCATACGCTCACGAGAAAGCTGACCAGTATCTTCAATTTTTTGTTTACCTACTTTACCAAAACGTGGGTCAACAGTTTTATCATCTACATTAGTTGCGTAAGTGTGTAAAACACCACGGGTACCATACTTTTTGAAAAATTCAGGGTCTTTTGGATAATCACGTTGCTCGAATTCTTCTTGAGTATTTAAGTGATATAAATTCCCGAAAAACTCATCAAAGCCATGCACGGTTGGTAAGTGCTCGTTGCGATCACCTAAGTGGTTTTTACCAAATTGCCCTGTTGCATAACCCTGCTCTTTTAAAACCTCAGCAAGGGTATAAGAACCAGCTTTTAAACCAAGCTCAGCGCCAGGTCGTCCCACTGTAGTCATGCCACTACGAATTGGATATTGACCTGTAATAAGTGCAGCGCGCCCTGCAGTACACGATGGTTGCGCGTAATGATCGGTAAACATTGCGCCTTCGTGGGCGAGTTTATCGATGTTTGGCGTTTTATAACCCATGGTACCAAGTCCATAAGCACTTACATTTTGCCAGCCAACATCATCGGGGAATATGATTAGAATATTGGGTTTGTCTTTAGCAAAAGCAACAGAGCTTGCTAAACACAAAGCGGCAGATGCTACAGCGAGTAGTTTTTTCATAACAGCAGTCCTTCGTGTATTTTGGTAAAATACTATGTCGTTTAGTTTTTAAACTTATAGTGCTTTTTTAAGTCTACTAAAAATACTGTGTACCGCAATTATTATTAATGCTAGGCATAAAAAAACCGTATTTTCTGATCAAAATACGGTTTTTAAAACGTTATGAACTTAAACGTTATTTAATAACTTCTAAACCACCCATGTAAGGGCGTAACACTTCTGGTACAACAATCGAGCCGTCTGCTTGTTGATAGTTCTCTAAGATTGCTACCAGTGTACGACCAACTGCTAAACCTGAACCATTTAATGTATGAAGTAGCTCTGGCTTTTTCTCACCTTGACGACGGAAACGCGCTTGCATACGACGCGCTTGGAAATCAACCATGTTTGAACATGATGAGATTTCACGATAAGTGTTTTGTGCAGGTAACCATACTTCTAAATCGTAAGTTTTAGCAGCGCCAAAGCCCATATCACCCGTACATAAAATCACTTTACGGTATGGAAGTTCTAATGCTTGTAAGATTTGCTCAGCGTGACCTGTTAGCTCTTCTAGCGCTTGCATTGAATCTTCTGGTTTTACTAGTTGTACTAATTCAACTTTGTCGAATTGGTGCTGACGAATAAGACCACGTGTATCACGGCCATAGCTACCCGCTTCACTACGGAAACAAGGTGTATGTGCGGTTAAACGAATTGGTAAGTCGCTTTCGTCGTAAATTTCGTCACGAGCACTGTTCGTAAGCGGTACTTCAGCTGTAGGAATTAAGCTAAAACCAGGTTGTTGCTGACCGTCGTCATCCACTAAACCTAAGGTGTGGAATAAGTCACCAGCAAACTTAGGTAATTGGCTTGTGCCGTATAAGCTTGCGCTATTAACAAGGTAAGGCACATACATTTCTGTATAGCCGTTTTGCTCTGTGTGCGTATCGAGCATGAACTGCGTAAGAGCACGGTGCATACGTGCAACTTGACCACGCATAACAGTGAAACGCGCGCCACTGATTTTAACGCCCATTTCAAAGTCTAGGCCGTTTACGTCTTGACCAACATCAACGTGATCTTTTACTTCAAAGTCGTATGACTTAGGCGTACCCCAGGTTGAGATTTCAACGTTTTGATCTTCGTCTTCACCTACTGGAACAGACTCATCAGGTAGGTTCGGAATAGCAAGTGCAATTTGCTTAAGCTCTTCAAGTACTGCGTCTTGCTCTGCTTTAACGCTGTCTAGTTGATCGCCAAGATTACTAACTGAATCAAGCAGCTGTTGTGCTTTTTCGTGCTCGCCTTTCGCTTTTGCTTGGCCGATAGCTTTGGAACTTGCATTACGCTCGCTTTGAAGTTCTTGCGTTTTTACTTGTAATGTTTTGCGTTTTTCTTCAAGTGCAGTTACCGCTGCAGTATCAAGTTCGTAACCGCGTGATGCTAAACGTGCAGCCGCTTGTTCGATATCTTGACGTAAATATTTAGAATCTAACATGTTCGATTTTTAACCTTTTTGCATTACCAGCTGAAGGCCCAGCCAAGCCATAAATATACACACCACCACGTTTAAGGTGATATTGAGGGCCATTTTAAAAAAGTGACCTTGTTGCAAGAGCAACAACGAATCCATTGAGAATGTTGAAAAGGTGGTCAATGCACCTAAAAAGCCAATACCAATTAAGGTTTTAGCGGGGCTAACAGCGATTATTTCTTTTTCAATCAAGCCGTATAAAATGCCCATTAACAATGAACCAAGAATATTAACTGTCAACGTGCCAAAAGGGAATCCCCTACCGAGCAGTTTTAGCATGGTTTCGCTAAGAAAATAGCGTAAACATGCCCCAGAAGCACCACCCATTGCAATCATCATGTAAAGTTTCAAACTATTCATAACGTTTAATATCACTTTGCTCGTTGCGCTGAGTTAAATAGTCCAGCTTTTGTTTTATTTTTTGTTCAAGCCCGCGGTCGGTTGGGAAGTAATACTGGCGATCATTAATTACCTCAGGGAAATACTTTTCGCCTGCTGCAAACGCACCTTCCTCATTGTGTGCATACCGATATTCAGCGCCATAACCTAAGTCTTTCATTAAGCTAGTTGGTGCATTGCGTAGATGCTCTGGCACCGGATGGCTCGGCTCATTTTTAGCATCTTGCATAGCTTGATTAAACGCCATATACACGGCATTACTTTTCGGGGCACTGGCTAAATAAATAGTGGCTTGTGCAATAGCGCGCTCACCTTCACTTGGGCCAACGCGTTGAAAAATATCCCACGCATTGAGTGCGACTTCCATTGCTCGCGGGTCGGCATTACCGATATCTTCTGTAGCAATCGCTAATAAACGCCGAGCCACATAAAGTGGGTCACCGCCGCCAGCTAAAATACGGCAATACCAATATAAAGCACCATCAGGTGAACTACCTCGCACTGACTTATGAAACGCTGAAATCAAGTCGTAAAACTCATCACCGCCTTTGTCATACTTGGCTAAGTGAGTTGGTAGAACTTGACTTAGAACATGTTGATCAACAAGGTATTTACCCTGCTGCTCCGTGGTTAAGTCAACAGCTTGTTCTAACAGGTTAAGTACTTTACGTGCATCGCCATCACTTGCTTGGCAAAGCGCTTGCTTAGCGTTTTCAGCAATGTCTATATGTTTTTGGCTGAGCTCTACGTCTTCACGTAAGGCGCGCTCAATCACGGTAAATAAGTCGGCTTGTTCAAGCGCTTTTAAAACATACACACGAGCACGAGACAGTATCGCATTATTAAGTGCGAATGATGGATTTTCGGTAGTTGCGCCAACAAAAATAAAAGTACCGTCTTCAATATGTGGTAAAAATGCATCTTGCTGAGATTTATTAAAGCGATGCACTTCGTCGACAAACAATAAGGTGCGTTGCCCTCGCCCGGCAAGGTTTGCTTTGGCTTCGCTTACTGCCTCACGAATGTCTTTAACACCCGCTGTAACCGCCGACATTTGAATAAGGCTGGCATCAGCATGGTTTGCAATAATCTGCGCTAAGGTGGTTTTACCAACGCCTGGCGGCCCCCACAAAATGAGGCTGTGGCATCTGCCTGCAAGAATGGCTTGGTAAAGAGGTTTATCGGGGCTTAAAAGGTGCTGCTGACCTATGTAGTCATTGAGTGTTTCGGGTCGCATGCGCGCCGCAAGTGGGCGCACATCAGGACCAAAATTAAATCCGAGATTACTCAAGCCTTAATCACCTTGGCTTTGGTCGTCAACTTCAACGCCTTCTGGAATGGTAAATTCAAAGGTTTGAGTTGCAAGTGCTTCGTTTACCTTGGCATCTTTAAAGGTAAATAAAGACTGCTGACCAGAGGTATCTAATACAGTAAGTGATGCTAGGCCTTGCTCTTGAGCGTTAAAGCGAATGTCTAACTTTTCAACTTGGCTCTCAACGCCTTTGTTTGGTGTGACACTAAAGCCTGCATCCGTTGCCACAACTTGGTATTTAGCCCACTGCTCTGGATCTTTTGAGGTCAACAATACAAACGGTGTTGAATCAATCAGGCTGTGAGTATTCATAATCGTTACTTGCTCTGCAAAGCTGTCGAAGTAATACGTTTTGTCGCCATTTGATACAAATAAAGTATCGTCTGGGCTTTGCTGTTGCCAGCGGATCATCATAGGCTGCTGAAGGGCAATATTCCCCTCACCTTGCATGATAGCTTCGCCTTGCGAATCGGTCACTTGCTGTGAAAACTCTGCTTTAAAACTTTTAATCGCAGCCAGTTGCTGTTGCAACGCTTCGCTGTCGTCTGCAAAACTTTGACCGCTTAATAAACAACCCATAATTAGGGCTAGGTACTTAATTTTTTTCATTAATTTGCTCCACCATTTGGCACTAAGACTTCGCGGGCACCGTTGTGTCCTGGTGCGCTAACAATGCCTGATGTTTCCATTTGTTCAACTAAGCGTGCTGCGCGGTTATAACCTACACGAAGCTTACGCTGTACACTCGATACCGACACTTTGCCAGTTTCAATTACAAATGATACTGCTTCATCGTAAAGCGGATCTGACTCTTCATCACCGTCTTCACTGGTTTCTCCTGGTAGTAAAATTTCTTCTGTGGCATCGCCACTTAAAATTTCATCAATATAATTTGGTTTGCCACGTTTTTTCCAATCATCTACGACCGCATGTACTTCGTGGTCGTCAACAAACGCACCATGCACACGCACTGGCACACTGGTACCCGGCGGTAAGTAAAGCATGTCACCCATACCAAGTAAGTTTTCAGCGCCTTGCTGATCTAAAATGGTACGCGAGTCAATTTTACTTGAAACTTGGAACGCCATACGGGTTGGAATATTCGCTTTAATCAAACCGGTAATTACGTCAACCGATGGGCGCTGTGTTGCTAGCACTAAGTGAATACCCGCAGCACGGGCTTTTTGCGCGATACGTGCAATCAGCTCTTCCACTTTTTTACCCACGATCATCATCATGTCGGCAAATTCGTCAATGACCACCACAATACTTGGTAGTTTATCTAGCTCTTCAGGGCCATCGGCCATGCCGTCAGTGTCTTTAAACAGTGGATCTAGAATCGGTTGACCCGCTTCTTTGGCATCCAACACTTTTTGGTTGTAACCTTTTAAGTTACGCACCCCAAGTGCCGACATTAGCTTATAACGACGTTCCATTTCGCCTACACACCAACGCAATGCATTGGCTGCTTCTTTCATGTCGGTAACAACTTCACATAATAAATGTGGGATGCCTTCGTACACAGAAAGTTCAAGCATTTTCGGGTCGATCATGATCATACGAACATCATCAGGGCCCGATTTGTACAGTAAGCTTAATATCATTACATTAACGCCCACTGACTTACCTGAACCTGTGGTACCCGCAACAAGTAAATGTGGCATTTTGCCAAGGTCAGCGCATACCGGCTCGCCAGCAATGTCTTTACCTAACACCATAGTCAGTGGTGATGGGTTTGATTCGAACTTAGGCGCGTTAATAACTTCGCTTAAACGCACTATTTCACGGTGTTTGTTTGGCAGCTCTAAACCAACATAGGTTTTACCCGGAATAACTTCTACTACACGAACGCTTACAGCAGACAGTGAACGCGCTAAATCTTTCGCTAAGCCAGTGATTTTAGCTACTTTAATACCCGGCGCTAAATCAAGCTCAAAACGCGTTACAACCGGGCCTGGGTACACACCCACAACCGCAGCTTGAATGTTAAAATCAAGTAATTTGGTTTCAACTAAACGCGAAATACCATCAAGCTCTTCTTGAGATAATGGGTTTTTCGCTTTATCTGGGCGGTCTAATAAATCAAGTGATGGTAACGGGTTTGCAGGCGGCTGCTCTTCAAGCAGTGCTTCAAACTTTTCTTTTGCCGTTGGCGGTGGCTGGTACGCAGGTTTTGGTTTAGGCATAGGGCGCGCAGGCGAAACAACCGTTGTAACAGGTTTTTCTGGCTCAACAACTGGGCTCTGATCAAGCGCATTCAGTGCCGATACGGTATCGAATGATTCATCATCAAGGGCACTAAAGCCAATTTCTTGGTCAAGAATATCGTCTAGTTCATCAAAGCCTTTAAAGTCATCATCGGCTTTTTCAGCAGGCTTTTGCTTAGGCTTAGTAGGCTTTGGCTCTTCTTCATCAGCGCTATTAAAGCTAATTGCTGGCTCGTTTTCTGGTTCTACAAAGTTAGCGTCTGGCTCAGTAGTGGCGATATCTTTAACGGCTTCTTTTTCACGATGTAACCAAGCAGAAAATTGCTCACGTAAAAAGTAGAATGCTTTCATTACCCACTTGCCGACAAAATCGACAAATTGCACCCACGAAATACCGGTTAATAGGGTTAAACCAGCAGAGAAAAAACACAGTAGTAAAATGGAGGTGCCGGTAAAATTAAAGGTCGGCATCATTGCTGTAGCAATAACATCCCCCACTACCCCACCAGATGAAAAGTTATAAATATCATCAAAATTAATGCTGCTGATGGCTGTCGCTGAAGTAATAAACAGCGCAAAGCCAATTACACGTAAGGCAAGTGTGGTGTAATCAAGCTGAAAAATACGGTGTGGTTGTTTAAACAATAAATAACCAAACAACTGAATAGCAACAGGCACAAAATAAGCAAGCCAGCCAAAAGTGAGTAATAAGATATCTGCAACCCAAGCTCCCGCTGTGCCAGTAATATTCTTAACATTAACAAATTCACCGGTTTGCGACCATGAAGGGTCCGCAGGATCAAAAGTGATTAATGCACATAAAATAAATATTGCAGCGAAGGTGCTGATGATTAGCCCTGTTTCTAACAGTCTTTGAACACCATTTAGGCGCATAGCTCCCTATTCCTTATTATTCTTTACTGATCGATTAGCAGTGAAATACCTTAGCAGGAAATGCCGTTTGATGCACTTTATCTTAGCCTTGATGGACTGATAATGAACAAGTTTTTGTTACTCAATGTGTATTTTAACAGTTTAGGCAATATATGGGCGAATAATGACCCCTTCTTCACCTTTTACTTCTTCCATTACCACATAAGTTCGGCTTTCACTGACATTTGGTAGTTTTAGTAGAATATCACCCAGTACATTTCGATATTCCGACATATCATTTACCCGTGTTTTTAATAGAAAGTCGAAATTACCCGACACTAAGTGGCATTCGATTATTTCGTCGTGCTTTTTAACTGCAGCGTTAAATTCTTCGAAAACATCTGGTGAGGTTTTAGTGATGGTTACTTCTACATAAACCGACAAACCTTGGCCAAGCTTAGCAGGATCCACTACTGCTTTATATCCAAGTATATACCCCTCTCTTTCGAGCTTTTTTACCCGTTCCAAACAAGGGGTGGCACTTAGCCCTACACGCCTTGCCAGCTCTACGTTAGAGATCCGACCATCGTGCTGTAATTCCATTAAAATTTTACGGTCTATTCTGTCGAGTAATTGATGCATAAGCCAAACCAGAGTTTTGCACTGTTTAAAATATATTTTTAGATTATATCACTAGAATAACACTTAAAAAAGGTGAGACACACTGGCTGGTCATGAATATAATAGTCAAAAATTTTATCCCGTTCTATTAAGGCGAAAAACTATGATTATTGGTGTACCTAAAGAAATCAAAAACCATGAATACCGTGTAGGTATGGTTCCTGCGAGTGTTCGTGAACTAGTAAACCATGGCCACCAAGTGTTTGTTGAAACTGATGCTGGTATGGGCATTGGCTTCACTAACGAAGATTATGTTGCAGCTGGTGCTGAAATTTTACCAACAGCAGCAGACGTTTTTGCTAAAGCTGAAATGATCGTTAAAGTAAAAGAGCCACAAGCTGTTGAGCGTGCAATGTTACGCGAAGATCAAATTCTATTTACTTACCTTCACTTAGCACCGGATCTTCCACAAACTGAAGACCTAGTTAAAAGTGGCGCAGTGTGTATCGCTTACGAAACAGTAACTGATTCACGTGGCGGTTTACCTCTTCTAGCTCCTATGAGTGAAGTCGCTGGTCGTATGTCTATCCAAGCTGGTGCACAAGCGCTTGAAAAATCAAACCACGGCCGTGGTATGTTACTTGGTGGTGTACCAGGTGTTGAGCCAGCTAAAGTTGTTGTTATCGGCGGCGGCATGGTTGGTCGTAGCGCAGCGCAAATGGCTGTTGGCCTAGGTGCTGATGTTGTTGTTCTTGACCGTAACATCGACGTACTACGTGCATTAGACGCACAGTTCGGTAATAAAGTTAAAGCTATCTACTCTACTGCTGACGCACTAGAAAAACACGTACTAGAAGCTGACCTTGTGATCGGTGGCGTACTAATCCCAGGTGCAGCAGCGCCTAAACTAGTAACAGCTGAGCACATCAAAGCAATGAAGCCTGGTTCTGCAATCGTTGACGTTGCAATCGACCAAGGTGGTTGTATCGCAACTTCTAAAGCGACAACTCACGCTGATCCTACTTACATCGTTGATGACGTTGTTCACTACTGTGTTGCAAACATGCCAGGTGCTGTTCCACGTACTTCTACGTTCGCACTTAACAACGCAACATTACCATTCATCATCAACCTTGCTAACAAAGGTTATAAGAAAGCGCTTCTTGACGATGCTAACTTCTTAAAAGGCTTAAACGTGATCAAAGGCCAAGTTACTTATAAAGAAGTAGCTGAAGCTTTCAACATGGAATATGTTGACCCACGTACAGCAGTTGAAAATGCTTAATTAGCATTGTGAAACAAAAAAAGCAGCGAAATCGCTGCTTTTTTTATGCCTGTTTGCAAGAGAAGTGCTACTTGCAAACAAGCTTGAAAATAGTTTTTAACGACGCTTAGTTTGTTTAGCGCGTTGATTGTGCTTTTTAACCGCCTTACGGATTTGGTTAATTTTAGCACGCTTGTCTTTACGCTTTTCAGGAATAACCGACAGCTTAGTTTGCGTTTCGCGGCCTAGTTGTACTGTTTTACGTAAATAGTTAACCGTGTCTAAATCAAGTTCAGCCCAACCACCTTGTGGCAAACGCTTATCAAGCTCTAACTTACCGTAACGAATACGGATAAGACGCGATACTTCAACATCTTGTGATTGCCATAAACGACGTACTTCGCGGTTACGACCTTCTGTTAAAGTTACATTGAACCAACGGTTGATACCTTCACCACCCATAGGTTTGATGTTTAAAAATTTTGCAGGGCCATCTTCAAGCTCAACACCTTTTGTTAAAGTTCGTAGCGTTTCATTAGTCACTTCACCAAAAACACGAGCTGAGTATTCACGCTCTACTTCGTAGCTTGGGTGCATTAAACGGTTAGCAAGCTCACCATCGTTAGTAAACAGCATTAAACCTGCGGTATTGATATCTAGTCGGCCCACTGCAATCCAGCGTTCGCCATCAACACGTGGTAAACGGTCAAATACCGTACGACGACCTTCTGGGTCTTTACGCGTACATAACTCGCCTTCAGGTTTGTTATACATAAGCACACGACAAATTCGGTCGGCTTTGTCTTCGATTTTCACCACGTGACCGTCAACGCGAATTACATCGGTTGCTTCTACGCGGTCGCCTAAACGGGCCACTTTACCATTCACGCTCACGCGGTTGGCATCGATGTATTTTTCCATTTCACGACGTGAACCCACGCCAGCACGGGCTAATACTTTTTGTAACTTTTCAGTTTCTACATTACTCATTCAGATAGTTCTCTCACAGAAGGATCGCTCAATAACTGGTTGATTTTACTCTCCTGAAGTTCAGGTAACGGCGGTAATTCATCTAAACCAGCTAATGAAAAATAATCTAAGAAAGCGGATGTTGTGGCATACAACGCTGGGCGTCCAGGCACCTCCTTATGGCCAACAACCCTAACCCACTCTCTTTCTAATAAGGTTTTAATTATTCCTGAGCCAACAGCAACCCCCCGTACTTGTTCAATTTCACCACGGGTAATAGGTTGTCTATAGGCAATCAAGGATAACGTTTCTAGTAGTGCTCGTGAGTATTTAGGTGCGCGCTCTTGCCATAAGTTTGCCAGCCAAGGCGCTAAACTAGCGCAGGCTTGAAACCTGTAACCGCTGCCTACTGCAACAAGCTTAATGCCTCGGGTTTGATAATGCGTTTGAATTTGTTCAATTGCATTATTAATGCGCGGCATAGATACGCTTAAATCAGCTAATACTGTCTCTTTTAAATGACGTTTAGACACAGGTTTTCCAGCAACAAAAATCGCGGCTTCTATGATTTCGACTAACTGTTCATCACTGATACGTTTTGTGGCCATCGCTACTAAAGGTCATTTTAAATCACTAACGCTCTATTATGACAGAAGTCGGCCAAGGTTGGAAAAATTATTGTAAAAAAGCCAGTGTAAAACACTGGCTTTGGGGGATATTTACGAATGAATATTGAAATTAGCTATTTTTAACCATTTCAAGGGCATCATCTTCGGCAACGTCGCTGCCATATTTGCTAATGTAATTAACAAACTCAGTGCGGCTTATACGCTTATCTTTGTTGCTATCCATATAGCCAAAGTGATTTGCGATATCGTCGTCATCGGCTTCTTCAATTGAAACATAACCATTTTTGTCGTTATCTAACGATTTAAAGTCATTTTCGATTGGGTCAAATTTAGCGATTTCAGCTTTAAATGCTGATTCAGATACCTCACTATCAGCTGCCACCTTGCCTGTATTTAATTGCATGTAGGCATTAAATTCAGTACGGCTGATTTGCTCATCCATATTGGTATCAATGTTTGAAAAATGCTCCCAAATTGCATCATCGTCAGCTTCTACCTTAGAGATATAGCCGTCATTGTCATTATCTAGACTGCCAAAATCGCTGTCGATTTTTGCTAAAGAGTTACTTGCAGAACATGCTGAAAGACTTAGTGCTGCTAAAATTGTAGATGCTAAAGTTAACTTTTTCATAAGACATTTCCTTGTAGTCGATTAGATTCAGTTAGACTATTTCAAGTTGAATGCCAAAATGCCTTATTGACTAAAATCAAGCACTTACAATCTAGTTAAGTTACTGTTAAGCCTATGATTTAGCAAGCTTTTCATAGGTTACTGTAATTTTTTCATAAAAAAAGCGCTCCGAAGAGCGCTTTTTACAAATAACTATACTGTCGCTATTAGATAGCTGCGTTTTGGTAACGCTTAACGAAGTCTGTTACTGCTTCGCCATTACATTTTAACGTGTCTAAGTTACCAATTTTTTCACGCACAGGTGTTAAACCTTTTTTAAGTGCAGTGATGCAAAGTTGAGTTTCTTTTTGCTCATTTTTAGCAAACACTTCAATCGCTGCTTTTGCTACTTCTTGTGATTGTGCTTTTTTTGCAATTTCACGGATGTCAGTACCGTTACATAAAATGCTTTTTGAAAAACGTGACATTGAAATGCCATGCTTTGCTGCTTCTTTACGTGCAGCGGTAAACCCTTCGTTTGCACTTAAGCTACATAACTTCGATTCAAGACTGTTATCAGCTGAAAAGTAGTGCGGGTTGCTTGCTAATGAGCCAAATGAGATACATGCAAGAGAAAGCATCACTAATTGTTTTTTCATGGTTTACCTTTAAATAGTACATAATATGAACGGATGGTTTTCGCGCATTATATAAACAAAAATAAGCAGATCAACTGAATTATTTATTTAATTTAATAATTAATAGTGAGTTAACAATGTTTTTAAATTAAGCAGCAATTGATCAACATTTACCCAATTTGATTTTCGTAATTAGCTCATGAATAAGCCCTAGTTTGATGATAGAATTGCGCTAAACACTGAAACAAAAATAATAGGTGCACCATGAAGGTAATCTCATTTAACATTAACGGCCTGCGCGCTCGTTTACACCAATTGCAAGCCGTAATTGATAAACATCAACCAGATATTATTGGCTTACAAGAAATCAAAGTACATGATGAGGCCTTCCCTCTCGAAGACGTACAAAAAATGGGTTATCACGTTTATTTTCACGGTCAAAAAGCACATTACGGCGTGGCAATGTTATGTAAACAAGAGCCAAAATCAGTTGTTAAAGGCTTTGCAACCGATACCGACGAATCACAACGTCGTATGATCAGTGTTACCGTGACACAAGAAAATGGTCGTGACCTAACGGTGATGAATGGCTACTTCCCACAAGGCGATAATATTGCCCACGAAACTAAATTCCCTTATAAGCGTCAGTTCTATAAAGATTTAATGACTCACTTAGAAGATAACCACACGCCAGAGCAAGATGTTATTGTGATGGGCGACATTAATATTTCACCGACCGATCTCGACATTGGTATTGGTGAACCAAACCGTAAGCGCTGGTTAAAAACAGGTAAGTGTTCGTTCCAACCTGAAGAGCGTGAATGGTTAAGCACGTTATTAAACTGGGGCTTTAAAGATACCTTCCGCGAACTTTACCCAGAAGAAACAGAGCAATATTCGTGGTTTGATTACCGCTCAAAAGGTTTTGATGACAACCGCGGTCTACGTATTGATGTGATCTTAGCAACCCCTGCTCTTGCTGAGCGTTGTGTTGAGTCTGGTATTGATTACGAGTTGCGCGGTATCGAAAAACCATCTGATCATGCGCCAATTTGGTCAACATTTAACGCATGATAGACACACTGCAATGGCAGCTCCCATTGTGGAGCTGTGTGGCTATAATAATTTGGCTCAGCTTTGATAAACAAAGCCTGTCACATTTGCTGGCAACACCGATAAGACAAGTGGGTGTGCTCACATGTGCTTTAGTACTTGCGGTACTGTGGCGCATTAAAGCGGGGATATTGCCAGGCCTCGAATTGCATATTTTAGGGGTTACTGCAGTGACCCTAATTTTAGGTTGGCGGCTGGCTATTTTTGCAAGCCTTCTTGCAAGTTTACTCTTGGTATTAGTCGCTCAGTTGCCAGTATCAATACTGCCAGTGCATTTATTGTTTACTGCTTTTTTACCTATTACATTGAGCTATTTGTGTTTTGTAGTTTGCTATAGCTACCTGCCTAGACACTTTTTTATTTATATCTTTTTATGCGCGTTTTTAACCGCTGCTGTTATCGCCTGTATTAAAATACTTACCAGCGGTGTGTTTTATTACTTGCTTGGTGATTACAGTTTTATTGAGATTTCAGAAAATTATCTGATTCTGTGTACCATAATTTGGTTTCCTGAAGCAATGCTCAATGGCATGGCCATTACCTTGATGATCACCTATCGCCCTCATTGGGTTAAAACCTTTTATGATAAGGACTATTTAGACTCATGAGTCTTCACTATCACTGCCCGCTTTGCAAACTTGAACTTACTCTAAACGACAAAACTTACCGTTGTGACAATAACCACAGTTTTGATATCGCCAAAGAGGGTTATGTCAATTTACTTCCCGTGCAAAATAAAAAGTCGAAACAACCGGGCGATAACCTTGAAATGGTGCAGGCTCGCCGCGCTTTTTTAAGTGCCGGACACTATTTGTTTTTACAGCAGTCTTTAGCTGAGTTAGTGGCATCTCTCGAACCAAGTTCAGTGATTGATTTAGGCTGTGGTGAAGGTTTTTATACTCAAGCTATAGCTGCACAGTCGAGTGCCGATGTATATGGTGTTGATATATCTAAGCCCGCGGTCAAATACGCCGCTAAGCGTTACGAAAATGCGCATTTTAGTGTCGCGTCGATTAGCCAAGCCCCTTTTGCAGATGCGCAGGCTGATGTGCTTGTTAGTGTGTTTGCCCCTTTATTTGCACAAGAACTTGCCCGCCTTGCCAAGCCGCAAGCTAGTTTAATTGTTGCAAGTCCTGGCCCTTGGCACCTTAAAGAGTTAAAAGCGTTTATTTATGCTGATGTAAAACCGCATACAGAGATAGAACCACCAGCAGGCTTCAGCAAAGAGTCGATAAACTTGTTAGAACAGCAGGTGCTGTTGTCTGTCGAAGAGATTAAACATTTAATTATGATGACGCCTTTTGCATGGAAATTCCGCCCGGAGCATTGGCAGCAGATTGAGCAGCAAGGCCCACAAAAAGTAACGTTATCGTTTTATGTGAGCCAGTTTGTTCGCGATTAGAAGTGTTCTTTAGTGAAGGCTTTATCCATTTTTTCGAACATATCTTTTAATAATTGAGCTAAATCAGTATAGCGTGGTTTTTCAGTCGTTAACTGTGACTGATAACCATGCGCCTTCATTTTACTGTGCAGCTCGGTGTACCAACTTAGCATTGCTGGCTCTAAACGCGTTTCTGCACGGCGGCCTAGCCACAACAAACCTTGCAGCGGTAGTGATAAAAAGAAAAGCGCGATAGTGATAGCTTGTGGAAAATAATCACTACCTAAGTAATTCACTTGCATAAATACGGTCAGCATTGCCAATATTGGCATCACTGTAATTGCCAGATCAGTGGCCTTGATCACTCTAAATTCGGCAAACAATGGAGCGAGCTCTTGTCGCATCGGCCATTTTTTAGCGTACTGACGACCTGTTTGCACTTGTGACATGACACCTTTTTGCATCATCACTCCTAGGGTTTTCAACTTGTTTCACAACCGAGTGTAACACACTCCCGGATACAATCCCTGCAAAACCTGTCCTAGTTTTAATACCAAATTAATGGTTAGGAGACTAACGTTTAAAGTCTAAATGAGATAAAATGTTATCGGCTTAAGTCAACCAGACTTTAGTATAATTACAGCCTAGCTTTGTTAAGTGTAGCAACAAAATACTTATTTACTATACTGGCAAAGAATTCTAATTATCAAGCCTTAATATACACTGACTGATATCGTACTTTTAGGACCTAGCTATGTCGACGCCCCTTTGCTCACCACAACATGTTTTAGTACTGAACTGTGGTAGTTCAAGTTTAAAATTTGCCATTTTAGATGCCGCCACTTCTGACGAAGTTATTTCTGGTTTAGCTGAGCGCCTTGGCTCAGACACGCCTTCAATCAAATATAAATATAATGGTGAAAAACAACTTATTGAGCTTGCAAAGGACCAAGCCCACGATGCAGCCATTGCTGAGCTTGTGAAGCTAGTTAATGAGTTAGGCCTTGCGGATAATTTAATTGCTGTGGGTCATCGTGTTGTACACGGTGGTGAGCATTTCACTGAATCTGTGCTTATCGACGATGATGTACTTGCAGCTATCGAAAAAACAGCCGCACTTGCACCACTTCATAATCCTGCAAACTTATTAGGCATTCGTACTGCACAGCAAGCGTTCTCAGCGCTGCCGCAAATTGCTGTATTTGATACAGCATTTCATCAAAGCATGCCAAATATTGCTTACTTATACGCCCTGCCTTACTCGCTTTATAAAGAGCACGGCGTAAGACGTTATGGTTTCCATGGTACAAGCCATTATTATGTTGCAGGTGAAGCGGCTAAATTGCTAGGTAAAGAGCGCGAGCAAACCAATGTGATCAGTGCGCATTTAGGTAATGGTTGTTCAGTGTGTGCGATTAAAGATGGTAAGAGCGTTGATACCAGTATGGGCCTTACACCGCTTGAAGGCTTAGTGATGGGCACGCGCAGTGGTAGTATCGACCCGGGTTTATTTACGTTTTTAACTCAGCAACTTAATTATTCAGTGCAAGAAATTGATGACCTACTTAATAAGCAAAGTGGCTTGTTAGGTATTAGTGAATTATCAAATGACTGTCGCACTATTGAAGAAGCCGCTGTTGAAGGCCACCCGCAAGCGAACCTTGCTCTCGATATTTTTTGCTACCGTTTAGCAAAACAAATCGCTGCATTCTTAGTGCCTGTGCAACGCCTTGATGCGCTTATTTTCACCGGTGGTATTGGTGAAAACTCAGATATCATTCGCGACAAAGTGATCACCCAATTAGGCTTTTTAGGCCTTGAGTGTGACGAAGCTGCAAACTTAGCGGCACGTTTTGGTAAAGAAGGCTTAATTTCAAAAGGCCAAGCGCATGCTAAAGCGTTTGTGATCCCGACCAACGAAGAATGGGTTATTGCTAACGATGCAGCCCGCATTGCAAAGGAGGGTTAAGTAAATGGCACGTAGAATTATGTTGATCCCTATTTCGACTGGGGTTGGTTTAACATCTGTTTCTGTTGGTTTAGTGCGTGCGCTTGAGCAAAAAGCACTTAAAGTGAACTTTTTCAAACCCATTGCGCAGCCACGCTCTGGCGATACAGGACCTGAAAAGTCGACGCAAATCGTCACCCATGGCTCGCCAATTAATCCACCGACACCATTTGAGCTTAGCTATGCAGAGCAAATGATTGGTGATGGTAAAGGCGACGATTTACTAGAAGAAATCGTAGAGCGCTTTGAAAGCACTATTAAAGAAGACGAAATTGCTATTATCGAAGGTATGGTGCCAACACGTCGTCAGCCATATGCTGGTCGTGTAAACCGTGAAATCGCGCAAACACTGGGTGCTGATATAGTTTTTGTTTTAACACCTAGTAACGACAGCAATGACCAAATTGAAGACCGTTTAGAAATCGCCTCAGGCAACTATGGCGGTGTTAACCACCCTCGCGTGTTAGGCTGTATTTTCAATAAAGTTAATGCACCTCTAGATGACGAAGGTCGTGCCCGTGCAGACCTTGTTGAGGCCCATGAGCCTGAGCAACTTGAAAACGAATTAAACCGTTTAGCATCACTGCCTATTTTCAGAAAACACCCATTTAAGTTATTAGGTTCAATCCCGTGGGATTTCGACCTAGTGGCGCCGCGTGTGCGTGATTTATGTGAATACCTAAAGGCTGAAGTTATTAACGAAGGCGACATGGCTCACCGTCGTTTACGTCGCGTTACTTTCTGTGCTCGTACTGTATCGAATATTTTAAGCCACTTTACCCCGGGTGCATTACTGGTAACTCCGGGCGATCGCTCTGATGTACTTGTTGCCGCTTGTTTATCGGCTATGAATGGTACCAAGCTTGGGGCTATTTTATTAACTGGTGGCTTTAAACCTGAAGATCGCATCATGAAATTATGCGAACAAGCGATGGATACTGGCCTGCCAATTCTTGCTACAGAAGAAGATACATGGCGCACATCTTTATTACTGCACAACTTCAATATGGAAGTACCGTGCGATGATGACCAACGTATCGATAAAGTAAAAGATCACAACGCCAGCCACATTGACTCTGATTGGTTAGACAGCCTGGCACAAAGTGTTGGTCGTACTCGTAAAATGTCTCCACCAGCGTTTCGCTTCTTACTGACAGATAAAGCTCGTCAAGCGAATAAAACAGTTGTTTTACCAGAAGGTAATGAGCCGCGCACAATTAAAGCTGCGGCAATTTGTGGTCAACGTGGCATTGCAAAAACAATTTTACTTGGTGACAAAGAAGAGATTTTACGTATCGCTGAGCAACAAGGTGTTGAGCTTAACGATAACGTAACTATTGTTGAGCCAAGTGATGTGATCAACGATTACGTTGCGCCTATGGTAGAAATTCGTAAAAACAAAGGCTTAACAGAAGTGGTTGCTCAAGAGCAATTACTGGATAACGTGGTGCTTGGTACTATGATGCTTGAACAAGGTAAAGTAGATGGTCTAGTGTCGGGTGCGGTTAACACTACAGCGAATACGATTCGCCCACCGCTACAGTTAATTAAAACTGCACCGGGTTCATCGTTGGTATCGTCAGTATTCTTTATGTTGTTACCTGATCAAGTTCTGGTTTATGGTGACTGTGCAATCAACCCTGATCCAACAGCAGAGCAACTGGCCGATATTGCAATTCAATCAGCAGACTCAGCGGCTGCGTTTGGTATTGAACCGCGTGTTGCAATGATCAGCTACAGTACGGGTACTTCGGGTTCAGGTGCTGATGTAGAAAAAGTGCGTGAAGCCACTATACTTGCCCAGCAAAAGCGCCCTGATTTAGTGATTGATGGCCCGCTTCAGTATGATGCTGCAATTATGGAAAACGTAGCAATTAAGAAAGCACCAGACAGCCCCGTTGCAGGTAAAGCAACGGTGTTTGTATTCCCTGATTTAAATACCGGTAATACAACCTATAAAGCCGTTCAACGGAGTGCCGATTTAATTAGTATTGGCCCAATGCTGCAAGGTATGCGTAAGCCGGTAAATGACTTGAGCCGTGGTGCATTAGTAGACGATATTGTTTACACCATTGCCCTTACAGCGATTCAAGCTAAGCAAGTTGAAAGCTTAGAAAATTAACCCTTCAAAATTTAGGCTAATTTATAAACCCTTTATAAATTAGCCTATTACCTTCTTTATACTGACCTATTCCCATATTTATCCACAGAATCTGTGGACAACCTCAACAGCGATATTGGGCAAAACCTCAGCAATCAAAATTATTGCGCTTTATCTTAACTTTGTTTACCTATACTATAAATTCAAAGGCTTCAGAGATAGGATCGCAGATGTCAAAACAAACGTTACAACTTCATAGTGAAGAACTTACCATTCATAGTTTAGATGTCGATGCAACGATTGACCCTGCCTTACTCCAACAAGCTATTTTCTTTATTGCAAAAACGGCTGATGAGCTGTCTATTGTCTGCCCAAGTAGTTTCCAGCTCGACAGTCTGGACCAAGAAACCGACTGGCAAGCACTGGAAGTCATTGGCCCACTTGGTTTTTCATTAACAGGTATTATGGCGAACATTTCTGGCGTGCTAGCAAAAGCGTCAATTTCGATTTTTGCTTTATCAACTTACGATACCGATTATGTTTTGGTGAAAAAGCAAAATATGGCCAAAGCCATTACAGCTCTGAAAAAAGACGGTTACCATGTGCTAGGTGATGTTAAATAAGCCATGACTAACGAAGTTCAATACTTACCCGAACGCAGTCTCAGAAAAGCGCGCTGCATGGCCATTAAAAGCCCATTTACTGGGCGTGTAAAAAGCATTAGCGAGCACCCTGAGCCATTTTTTCGTTTTGCCACCCTTGGCCCAGGCATTAGTGTTGAACTAACCAGCCACAACATCATCGCGCCATTCGATGGCACCCTATTACAAGTTAAAAATGCTGGTAAAGAATACATTTTACAAGCAAAAAACGGTTTAAAAGTTTTATTAAACTTATCGTTTTCATCGGTTGAAGAACATATCAACCACACCAATATTGCTAAATTAAACGGCAGTAAAATTAGCCAAGGTGAACGATTGGCCTATTTTGATTTACGCGAGCTGAGCAGCCCTATGCTTGGCACACTATGTGTTCTCAATAGCCAACACCTTGGACCCCTTTATTATTCACTATCTCAGGTCACTGCTGGGGTAGACACATTACTCACTGTAACTAAAAAGTAGAATTTATGACTATCATGTACGGTATCAGCAACTGCGATACAATTAAAAAAGCCAAAAAATATTTAACTGATAACAATCAAGAATTTACTTTCCATGATTACCGTAAAGACGGCATTAGTGCTGAGCTAGTTAATGAGTTTGCAGCGCACATTGATTGGCAAGATTTAGTTAATAAACGCGGCACAACTTACCGTCAATTATCTGATGAGCAAAAGCAAAACCTAGATAAAGAATCTGCATTAGCATTGCTGGTTGAGCAACCTGCGATGATCAAGCGCCCGGTACTTGTGCATAACGGCCAATACCACTTAGGTTTTAAAGCCGCTCAATACGATGAGATTTTTGCCTAATGACTCACCCTGTTATTGAACTTGCTCAAGCGCTTATTCAGCGTGAATCAGTAACGCCTGAAGATGCTGGTTGCCAAGCGTTAATGAACGAACGCCTTGAAAAACTAGGCTTTAATATTGAATCACTGTTTTTCACTGATACGCTAAATACTTGGGCTCGTAAGGGCGATGCGTCACCGCATTTTTGTTTTGCTGGTCACACAGATGTTGTACCAACAGGTCCTGAAAAAAATTGGCAGCACCCGCCTTTTTCTGCACTGGTAAAAGACGGTATGTTACATGGCCGCGGTGCAGCCGATATGAAAGGCTCTTTAGCTGCCATGGTGGTTGCCACAGAGCGTTTTGTGGCTAATCACCCAGATCATAAAGGGTCAATTTCGTTTTTAATTACTTCTGATGAAGAAGGCCCGTTTATCAACGGCACAACCCGTGTTATCGATACCCTCGAAGCACGTGGTGAGAAGATTGATTTATGCCTTGTCGGCGAACCATCTTCACGTGATGTACTTGGCGATGTAGTAAAAAATGGTCGTCGTGGTTCATTAACTGGCTTTTTAACTGTGAAAGGTGTGCAAGGCCATGTTGCTTACCCGCATTTAGCGCAAAACCCGATTCATTTAGCTGCTCCTGCGTTAACTGAGCTGAGTCAAACTGAGTGGGATCAAGGTAACGAATTTTTCCCTGCAACCAGCTTTCAGGTTTCGAATATTAACGGTGGCACCGGTGCTGGTAATGTGATCCCAGGTGAACTTGAGATTCAATTTAACTTTCGTTTTAGCACCGAAGTAACTCACCAACAGCTACAGCAACGAGTGGTTGATATTGTTGAGAAACACAACCTCAATTACGAGCTAAATTGGATTGTTAATGGACTACCGTTTTTAACCGACCATGGTCCGTTAGTTGATGCCACCGTGCATGCTATTAAGCAGGTAACTGGACGCGACACCGCACTTGAAACCACCGGCGGTACTTCTGATGGTCGCTTTATCGCACAAACGGGTGCCAAAGTCATTGAGCTTGGTCCGCGTAATGAAACCATTCATAAAGTAGATGAATGTGTTAGCACCGATGATTTAATTCAACTTGCTGATATTTACGAAGTGATTTTAGAGCAGCTGCTTACATGAACCAAACAGAGCTTAAGCAATGCGCCACTGGGTTGAGTAGCTCACATTTAGTTGAGCTACAAAATCATCGCTTGCATCGTGATATTGTCGATGATTTTTTAGCTCTGCAGCAAGGGGCAAAACAAGCAGGTATTGATCTGACAATTGCCTCGAGCTTTCGTGATTTTTATCGTCAAAGTGCAATTTGGAATGCTAAATTTCAGGGCCTTCGGCCAGTTTACACCCTTGAGCAACAAGCGGTAGATTTAAAAAGCCTAAGTGATACTGAAAAGTGCCACGCTATTATGCTTTACTCAGCACTCCCTGGGGCAAGTAGGCACCACTTTGGTACCGACCTCGACATTTACGATACCCGCCCTATTGACGATGATTATCAGCTGCAATTAACCCCTGATGAGTATTCGCCCACAGGGCCCTTTGCCAAGCTTGCTGCATGGCTTGACGATAACCTAGAAAAGTATGGTTTTTATCGCCCTTACCAAGAATACAAAGGTGGAGTTGCCCCTGAGCCTTGGCATATTAGTCATATTGGTGCAGCTGCTAAGATGATGCAGTATTTGTCAGTTGCAACATTACAGCAATGTATTGAACAAAGTGAGCTTAGCGGCAAACAAGCGATACTAGCCGAACTAAACACCCTGTATGAACGCTACGTATTAAATGTTAATAAGCCCTAATCTAGACACTGCGCTTTTTAGCCATTAAAAACACCAGTACAGCGCCAAGAATTAAGGCGCTGGCTACAACTAAACGCGCTGTTAATTGCTCATCTAAGACCACCACCCCAGCTAATGTGGCAAGCACGGGCACGGTTAGCTGTACCACACCTGCTTGGCTACTTTTAAGCCTAGGTAGTGCAATGTACCAAATGCTATAACCAAGCCCAGATGCAAGCGCTCCTGAAGCTATCGCCAAATAAACGCCAGTTGCTGTGATACCCTGCCAATCAACCACGGCTAGAAAGACTAAAATTGGCACAAGTATTAAACTTCTTAGAAAGTTAAAGCTGGTTGCTTGCAAAGGTGAGCTGCATGATTTTCCGCGAATACTGTAAACACCCCACGCTACGCCACTTAACGCCATGAGCATTGCTGGCATGAAAGAAGGCACGGTGGCTGAGGGCAGCATTAAGTAAATAAAACCCGCAAAAGCAACAAACAAAGCCCCCCACTGCACTTTACTGAGTGGCTCTTTATTTAAAACACTATGACCTATCATAGTTAACTGTACTGCCGAAAATAAGATAAGTGCGCCTGTGCCTGTGTTTAAATCAACATAGGCAACTGAAAAGCACAGCGCGTAAATAAATAAACTAAGCGCACTGATATTGTTACCTTTATCGGTTAAAGATTTAGCTGATTGTGATTTTGATCTCAATAAAGTTGTTTGCCATAAAAGTATACCAAGCAACATAAACGCCCCACTCACTAAGCGAATGACGGTAAAACTTAACGGATCAATATCACCACTTTGCAATGCCATCCGGCACAGCAAAGAGTTAGCTGCAAACGCACAAAGTGCAATCAAGGTATAAAGTACAGTGCTTAACAAATGCGGTGTTCCTTTAACATAAAAAATAAAAAGACCAGAAATTTGTCTATTAACTTACGATTTTTTACATAATTTATCATATAAGGTTAAGCCGCGTATGCTAATCTGAGTACATTGTTTAAAAGGAGTGTTCAGTGCATCGACGTTTATTTATTGGAGCTGCTTTACTGTTATCTGGTTGCAGTACCATAGGTATTACTGATCTATTCCAAGATTATGCGACGCAGCTAAGACCTGTGCGCCAAGCTGTTTCTCAAAATAACATTGCAAGTGCTCAGCAACTTTTGCCAAGTAATAGCCGTGTTCACAGTAACTATTTGTTAAATCAGCTTGAAACGGCCCGTCTTGAGTTTTTGGCAAAACAAAATTTGCAGGCTAATGAGACCTTTGAAGCTGTATATCAAAGTATGGAAAAAAAGCGTCAAGCAGCCAAAGTACAGCTAAGTGCAGGCCTTGAGCAAACAAACTCATTATTAACCAATGACTCTGTAATTGGTTATGAGCCGGCAGCCTATGAAATGACCATGCTGCATAGCTACAAAGCATTGAGTTATGTATTTGATAAGCAAATTGAATCTGCATTAGTTGAAGTCAGACGCGCTAATAAAGTGCAAGAAGATGCACTAAAAGATAATCAAGCCGCACTTGATGAACAAGCAGAAAAGGCAGCCGAAGGCTACCCTGATATGGCCGAGTTAATTGGTAATGTCAAAAATGGCTTTCAAAATGCTTTTACGTTTTATTTATCGGCCGTACTTTATGAGGCAGATAAACAATTTGATGATGCCTATATCGACTATAAGAAAGCGCTCGAAATAAACAGTGAGAATAGCTACTTACAGCAAGCAGTGTTACGCCTTGCCAAAAAACAAGGTTTTGATCAGGACTTTGAAGAATTTAGCAAACGCTTTGGCAAATTAAAGCAAGCTCAAGCAAACACAGGCCAAGTAATTGTAATTGCAGAGCAAGGTTTAATACCAGCAAGGCAAGAGTTTAATTTACGGTTACCTATTTATACTTCGCGTGGCGATGCACGCTTTTATAGTGTTGCCATGCCAGTTTATCGCGATACACCTTATGCTGGCGGTGATAACACTGTGAATATCGGTGGTGAAAGCATAATGTTAACCCCTATTGTTAGGCTCGAAGCACTAGCGGCGAAGACATTAAAGGATCAAAGTGCTGGCAGAATAACCCGACAAGTAATGCGTCTGGTAGCAAAAGAAAAGGTACGTGCAGAGTTAGCAAGAAGTGGCGGCGATGTTGGTAACATTTTAGCCAACATTTATAACGTTGCATCTGAGCAAGCTGATACACGAAGCTGGTTGACTTTACCAAGCCAACTTAGCATTGCTCAGCACCCAATGCCCACAGGTCAGCACACTTTAACTGTGCCAGGGCATGGCAAAATAACTTTTACGGTTGGTAAGCAAGGGTTAACCTTGATTTTTCTAACCTCCATAAATAACTACTACGACACACACGTTGTACAACTCTAGGAGCAATGATGAAATACTTAGTGCCACTATTAACCATTTTACTTGTTGCGGCTTGCTCCTCACGCCCTACCACTTCTGGCATTGGGGTTGAGCAGGCATCACAACAGTATAACCAACAACTGATTGTTAATAACCCTGAACTTGGCAAGAAATTAGCCATTACAGATGTAAAAACACGCCAAACGAACGGCTTAACTGATGTGGTTGTGACACTGGCAAGCCAGTATAAAAAATCTCAATATTTACAATACCAATTTACTTGGTATGACGCTGATGGCTTTGTTATTCGCGGCAACCACTCACCTTGGCAACCCATTACTTTATTTGGATTTGCTAAAACTCAATTACCGGGCCTAGCCCCGACAGCAAATGCTGTCACCTTCTCGCTTGCAGTGCGTGAAGTGTCAACAGAAGCACAAGAATTTGAAGATTAAGGATACTACAATGAAATTACTTTCTGTTAAATCGGCTGCGGCCGTTGCAATGACAAGCGCTTTGTTACTATCTGGCTGTGCTAATAAGGCCGTTGTTAGCTATGGTGATGCGCAAGCTGTTGAAACCACAGACATCAATTTTGGTTCAACAGATCTACAAAAAGTAGCAAGCCAAATGACAGACTCGTTACTTGCTTCACCTGTGGTTGGCACCATGACAGCAAATACTCGCCCAGTCGTGTTTGTTGAGCGTATTAAAAACAAAACGAGCGAGCACATTGATACTGAATCAATTACCGATTCAATCTCAACACAGTTACTACGCAGTGGTAAGTTCCGCTTTGTTGATATGACCCGTGTTGAGGCTGTGCGTGAGCAACTTAATTTCCAAAATGTTGACCCACTTGTAAACCCAAATACCGCTATTGCTTTTGGCCAGCAAGTTGGTGCGCAATATATGTTATACGGCAACTTATCGAGCATTGTTAAATCAAATGCTGACAAGGCTGATGTGTATTACAAATTCACTATGCGTTTAATGGATTTAAAAAGCGGCCTAGTTGAGTGGGCTGATGAAACTGAAATCCGTAAAACACGTGAGAAATCAACCTTTGGCTGGTAGCCAGGAGGGTTTATGAAATACCTAGTAGCAATCTTAGCAAGCTGTTTATTACTGAGCTCGCCTAGTTATGCTGACTACCAGCGTAACAAAGCAGTACCAGTACAACAGGTGTTGTTTGGCTCAGTACAGTCAGTACGAGCCATTACTGAACAAGAACTGGTCAAAGACAGAACCAATGGCTGGGAAACCTTTGGCGGTGCACTTATTGGCGGTGTTATCGGTAATCAGTTTGGTGGCGGTAGTGGCCGTACTGTAGCAACCATTTTAGGTTCGATGATTGGTGGCTCTGTTGCTCACAACCGTCAGCAAAACAGTCGCGTAATACAATATCAACTTGTTGAATTAATGATCAAAGTAGAAAGCGGCGAACAATTTATGGTTGTGCAAGATAAAGACAACCAAATGCTGTTTAGCCAAGGTGATAAAGTACGCTTGGTGTACCTCAATGATAACACGGTGCGTGTTGATAAAGCGTATTAAGAAAGCGAGCCTCGGCTCGCTTTCTTTAGCTTTGTCGATAATCAGCGAAAAATCGCTGCATCTTACTCATGGCTTCTGTTAAATCATCTTTGTTTGGTAAAAACACCAATCTAAAATGATCAGGATCAGGCCAGTTAAAAGCGCGACCATGCACTAATAAGATTTTCTCCGCTTTGAGTAAATCTAAAATCATGCGTTCATCATCTTTAATATTAAAGTGCGCGGTATCTACTTTCGCAAATGCGTAAAGCGCCCCTTTAGGCTTTTTACAGCTAATACCATCAATGGCATTTAAACCACGCCATGCAATATCACGCTGAACGTAAAGCCGACCACCTGGGTTTATCAGGTTATCGATTGACTGCACACCACCTAAAGCTTGTTGAATAGCATATTGTGCTGGTACATTGGCACATAAGCGCATTGATGCCAGCATATCTAGGCCACGGCTCAAATCGTCCATCATGCTAGTGCGACCGCTTAGCACCATCCAGCCCATTCGCAATCCCGCAGCGCGGTACGTTTTTGCTAGGCCATTAAAAGTGATAATTGGTACATCATCACACAGTGCGCCAATTGAGCTGTGGCTGACACCGTCGTACAAGATTTTCTCGTAAATTTCATCGCTCAATAACAATAATTTATGCTCGCGAGCAATGTTGATCAGTTCCATCAACAGATCATCGCTATACACCGCACCGGTTGGGTTATTTGGGTTAATAAGCACCAATGCTTTGGTCTTTGAGGTGATCTTCGATTTAATATCAGCAATATCAGGAAACCAATCTTGTTCTTCATCACATAGATAATGCACAGGGTTACCCCCTGCTAATTTAACCGATGCAGTCCATAGCGGATAATCAGGTGCAGGAATAAGCACTTCATCGTCATTATCAAGTAGTGCTTGCGTGGTCATTTGAATGAGTTCGCTGACACCATTGCCGATATAAATATTATCGACATCAAGGTTATATAAGCCGCGTTGCTGATAGTGCTGATAGACTGCCACACGGGCTGAGTAGAGGCCTTTAGAGTCACAGTAGCCTTGGGCTGAATATAAGTTACGAATGATATCTTTGTGCATATCTTCAGGCATATCAAAGCCAAAGGCAGCTGGATTACCAATGTTTAGCTTTAATACTTTTTGCCCTTCGTCTTCCATTTTTCGAGCTTGTGCAAGCACAGGCCCACGTATGTCATAACAGACACCGTCTAGTTTGTGACTCTTTTTGATTTGTGACATGGTTACCTCTACTAATTAGCCTTAAGACTAACCCAGTAAGAGGCCACCACGCCAGAGGATTTTTGCGGTTATAACTGAAATAAATTCAAGTTTTTAGCGAGTAGCGAACCAAGCTTGTAATTTTTCTACAGAGCCAGAAACTTGCTGATCGATACTTGCACTATTTTGCTGTGCTATATCAGCATTCCCTTCATTGAGTGCATGCTCAATTGTTTGAGCGAGCTCAGATAGACTTTGGGCTCCAAATTGGGCAGCATTTGATTTTAAGCTATGGGCATGACGCGCTGCAGCTTCGTTGTCTGAACCAAGATTAGCGTGCACTTCAGAGCCTAACCTTTGAAACTCGCTGCAACAAAAAGAAAGCGTGTCAGCAAATTGATCACCCAGTAGCGACTCCATTCCTTCAAGCGCACTTTCATCGATAGTGATAGTCGTCATCTTTATCCCTTAATAAAACCAAATATTTAAATCGCAATTTTAGCTGTCTGCTTTAAAAATGCAAAATTACAGCTCTAGCTCATGTATACTAAAGAGACTTCAAATGTATACAAGAGTATCTATGGCTAGAGAATTATGCTCACATTGTGGCTTTTCAATTAAAACCTGTTTATGTGATTCAATAAGCATAATCAATAATAAACTAAAAATCATTATATTACGCCACCCAAGTGAGGAAAAAGTCACTAAAAATACGGCCAATTTACTGAATTTAGGTTTAGAAAATTGCCAGATCATCGCTGGTGAGTCAGAGCAAGACTTTTTACAGCTTGCAACATTGCCAAAAGCAACAACAGCGGTTCTTTACCCTACTGAGGATGCCTTAAGTCTAGATGAGCACACTGCCACTACAGATGCTTTCAAACAGTCCTTGAGCCATTTAATCGTAATTGATGGTACATGGAAAAAAGCCTACAAAATGCTGCAATTAACCCCTAGCCTCCGCGCATTTCAAACGGTGAGTTTTAAGCACATACCACAAAACAAATACGTCATCCGTAAAGCACCTCGAGCAGATAGTTTATCAACTTTAGAAGCTGTAGCTCATAGCCTTAAATTAATTGAAGGCATTGATGTAACACCACTATACAGATTATTAGCAGCACTGGTCGATAAGCAAACCCAGCATATGCCGGATGATGTTAAGGCACGCTATCTCTAATGCGTGTATCAAAACGACTAAGCGTAGGTTTTCATCGCCAAGGACCCGATTATCGCTTTGATGATCAGGTCGATTTTGACGATATTCGCGACACCTTTGGTTTTCGCACTATGGTGGTTGGTAATTGGGTTAATAAGCAAGAACGGCTATTAGCGGCGAATTTAATTTACGATGCTTTAGCCGATCTTGCGCAAATACTGACTTTACCGCCAACGGCAATTGGCCTTAGAGGGAAACTCAATTTTGCTTTTGGTCATGGCGGACAAAAAAGTGTGCAGGCTCATTATAATGCTCACAGCCAAACCCTTGCGCTGGCTAAAAATGCAGGCGGTGGCGCACTCGCCCATGAATGGTTTCATGCTTTTGACCATCATATTTGTCAGCATTTATTTAGCGGCAGAAAGAGCATGCAATTCTGTTCGGCGCTGTGGCTAGAACAGTCACCAGACTTGAGTCATCCACTTAATCAACGCTTAAATGAGTTTTATCATCAGGTATTTTTAGATAACTCTGGTAAAAATCCAAATGAATTCGTAAAACAATCTATCGCTTTTGATAAGCAAGTAAAGCAACTTTATATGAGTATGCCAGAGGAACTAGCTGCCCGCTGTTTTGAAAAGTGTATTAGCGTCCACCCTAACATCAAAAATAGCTTTTTAGTGAGTGGCTTATCGAAAAGTGGCTTAATCTACCCGGATGAGCAGCATACGATGAATTGTTTTGAAGCCTTGCTTAAATATTTTAATCAGCTAGGTTCGCTGTTGCATCAAGATTAAGGTCAAGTTTTTGTACCTCGCTTATCCAGTCTAAATAATCATCTGCAGCAAGGGGTTTTGAAAAATAATATCCCTGTCCAAACTGGCAACCATAGCTTTGTAACATAGCGAGGCTTTGCTCATCTTCAATACCCTCAGCAACAACATGTGCACCTAAAGTAGTGGCGATATCACAGGTTGCCTTACAGATACTTTGATCATTAACCGAAAACGGCAGATTTAACACAAATTGTTTATCTATTTTGACTTCATCAAAACCAAGTTGGCTTAAATAGGCAAGTGATGAGTAGCCTGTACCGAAATCATCAATAGCGAGTTTTAGACCTATTAAACGGTAATCATCAAGCGTGGCTTTAATTTTTTTACTTTCTTCTAAGGTCGCTGATTCAGTGAGCTCTAACATCACTGATTCAGCCGCCACATTTTGCTCATTTAAAATGGTAATTAGCAGCACAGGTAAATTTTTATTTAATAAATCCTTTGCAGAAATATTGATGGAAATAACATGATCGGGTATCAGTTTGCAAAACTTCGCTTGCCATTCAACCCCCTTTTCAACGACCCACTCTGTTAGCTGATTGATCACCCCTGCTGACTCTGCAATTGGAATAAATATCTCAGGACTGACAATACCAAAAATTGGATGTGTCCAGCGCAGTAATGCTTCACCGCCAACTACTTTGCCCGTTTTCAAACATATCTGCGGTTGAAAGTGCAAACTTAGCTGATTTTCATCAATCGCAATTTTAAGTGCTGCCGCAATGGATAACCTTTGTTCAGAAAGCCGCGCACTTTCTGAGTCGAACATACGCCAACGTTCACCTTGTAGGCGCTTTTCAGTCATTGCTTGTATTGCACATTGCAATATTTGTTTCGCGGTATTGCCATGCATCGGGTAATAAGCAACACCAATATCAACACGATCGACTAAGTTAATTTCTTCATGAGTAAAGCCCTCTTCAAACACACCATGGATCATGCAGGCAAATTGCTCAATATGACTTAATTCTAGTTCGCCCAAGATCAAACACCCAAATGTACTATCGTCAATATGAGCAAGCCATGTGCTTCTGGTGGCTTGAACTTCCAACTTTAATGTATTCATGGTCTGCATCTGAATGTTTAATATACTTAATTTTTCATTGATACAAATATTAGCTTGCTCAAACCCAAAGGTAGAACGTGCATTTGAGAGTACATGAGGTTTAAATAATAAAACTGAAAAATGTTGCTTTTGCGACACTTTTTTCATCATTTGCGCGAGTAAAAATTGTTTATTTGGTAGCTTCGTATCCGCATCGTGCAGCATCGAATAACTAAATGCTGAAATTTGCTGACGGTCTTTTAATAACAGTACGGAGCAGATCGCCAATGATGTGAGCAATAAAATGGTGTTATGAATTCCATGGTAGCCAATACCAAATCCATTCCATAAAAACAGACTTAACACCTGAATAACAATAATTAGAAGCATAAAAATACGCAGATGAGTACGATTACCCTTACGCTTAATCAAACTATAAAATATTACAGAGGCAAAGCACAAAAAGCCCAAACAGCTGACTATAAATAACCACTGACGATTAAAATGAGGCAATAGTGATGACAATAAAGCTGCACTGAATAAACACAGCATCATTGCTTGCCAGACCTTTTTAAACTTTGCTGTATAGGTATGGATCGCTAAAAAATGATATAAAAAATAGCTCACAAAACATAATGCGAACTCATTAACAGGCCATTTAGATTCCCAATTAAAACCACCAATTAGATAATTTATTAATCCGTTATCGATTAAAAATCCAATGGTGACCAATATAAAATAGGCATTTAGGACTAAGTATTTTGTTCGATGCGATACAAAAAAGTAAACACCACAAACAAACATACACAAAATCAGCACCCCTAAAATCGCACCGTAACTCAAAATAGTTTGATGTAAGTCAACTTCAAAACTTTTTGCTGTTTCGACACCTAATTCTAATGTTAGCGATCTTTTGTGGACGAAGTTAACTAGCGCCCAGCGAGCTCCTTGGCTGTGCTCTATTAACCAATGAGGTCTCACATTCGATAAACTTTCTAGAGAAGCAAGCCGCTGATCATTGGTGAACTGATAATTTTCATCTAACAGATAAAACTTTGCCCACGTTAAGTTAGGCTCACTAAGATAAACAACATAGTTTTTATTTTCAGGCAATTGCTGTAAATCGATAATTAACCAATAAGAGGTTTGTGCTGCGAGGCGAACCGTATTGTTTTCTGAAGCATTTAAAGGCTCAGCATTTTGCAGTGATACTTCGAGGGTCTGACTAAGTTTGGCTAAAGGCTGTTCTGAATCAAGTACCCATACCGGTAAGTTATTGCTTGCAGCATTAATACTGGCACTATGAAGCAATACGCAGCCCAGTAAAACGAGCAAAATTTTTATAACCTGATGGATCAGCTTGCCAATAAAGTGCATTTTAGCTCCGTGCTTTAAACACCAGCTAAAAGTATGGGATGAATACGCTTAAATTGCCAATTTATGAGAATGCAAATAAGTAAAAAGTTTAACAAATAATGATATGTGGCCCAAAGACCACATGTTGAAGGATTATTTATTATCGTCACTAATGCGGCTTGCTACTGCCGTATTTTGATCTTTATATTTAGCATCTTTACGCGTGTTATAAGGGTTCTGTGCTGGGCTTGTCATGGTTTCAAAACTCATGGCACCAATTTTCATCATTGGACGAAGCGCAAGTGGCAGCTTGCCTGAGTTATAAAACTCTAAAACGATATTACCCGACCAACCTGGATCAATACGATGCGCTGTTACATGTACCATCAAACCAAGGCGTGCTAACGACGAGCGACCATCTAACCAACCAACAATATCTGCTGGTAAAGTAACTTTTTCATGAGTAATAGCCAATGCTAATTCACCTGGATGAAGGAAAAAAGCTTCTTCTTCATCAAGCACAATTTCATCACTCATGATTGATTCCATTGCCTTATTAAGCTGATCTTTAGGGCCACTTAAATCAACATACGCAGCAGTATGATCTTGGAAAACACGAAACTTATTGCCCAAACGCAGGTCAACCGTGACACCCGAGATCATTTCATTACTTGGTGCTGGCTCTATAACAATGCGGCCTTCGTCAATATATTGCTGAATATGGGTATCTGATAATCTCATTTATTATTCTACCTAAACAACTTAAACATTTGATTTAAAGTTGGAAAAAACGATAACTTTAACAAAAAACACAAACCTTTTGCGTCTACGAAAAGCTAATTATAGTGGACTTAATGAGGCATATATTACACAAATCAACTGTGCGTTGCTTCAATAATTATTAATTAATTAAAATAGATAATAAAAAGCCGCTCAACGAGCGGCTTTTGTTCCTTTTGAGATCACATATTAAAAGCTATAACGGGCACCGATTGTGTAACGTGGTCCATATTGACGAGCAAATAAGAACTGATCTTCGTAACGGCCATAGCCACGCTCAGTTTCGTTGTTAAGGTTTATACCTTCAAAGAAAACAGTCGTGTTTTCGTTAATGTCGTAGTTAACACTCAAGTCCCACTGACCATATGTATCGCCAAATTGTGGCGGCGCATCAGATGAGCCTTGTGCTTGACCAACACCAATTAAGTAAGAGTCACGCCATGCGTAAGTCACTTTCACAGATAAACCATCTTTATCGTAAAAAGCTTGGAAGTTAGCTGAGTCACTTAAGCCAGATAAAGGAGCTTGTTGAGTCAAACTTGCTACATCAAATTCAACATCACCATCAACAAACGTAGCATTAACCCCTAAACCAAAGCCGCTTTCACCAAATAAGTGTTGAACAGCAAGTTCAAAGCCATCAACTGATTTACTATCCGTGTTTTGTGGTTGAGAAATATTCCATACCATCAGTGGATCTGAACTCGTTGGTTCAATGGCACCATCCGCATTACCATAACCTAATGCCAGCATTTCATTGAACACAGCGTCACTTGTAGCTTGCTCACCACGAGCTTCTACAGATGCCACAGCTTCAAGGTAACGAGGACCATTTAAGATATCGTATAAACCATCAATGGTTGTTTCAGTTATTTGCGTTTGAATAAAGTTATCTACGTCTTTTTTGAAGTAACCAACCGAAGCATAGCTACCTTCGCCGTAGTAGTACTCAAGTGATAAATCGAGGTTAGTTGATTCAAATGGCAACAGATCAGTATTACCTTGGCTACCTGTACGCGAACCTGGTTTCGGGCTACCCGTTAAGCTACGGCCACCAGCCAAATTACCCAGCGGCGCACGTGCCATGGTTTTACCCCATGAAACACGACCAACAAGCTCGTCTGTAATTTCAACTTTTACGTCGATGTTCGGCAACCAGATATCATAGTTACCTTCTTCTTGATAAAAGTTATCTGTACCGCCAGTTTCGTACTGCATGATCCACTCAGATGCACTCACCCAGTTAACTTGGCTTTCAACACGTTGACGAACCGTACTGGTCACATCCGTTTCTTCATAACGAAGACCTGCGTTGATTTGAACAAAGTAATCAGATAATTCAAATTCCCATAAGCTATTCACATAGAAGCTTTGCGTTTTCTCTTCTACGTAGCTTTCACTGTCGATACCATCAAAGAATGGATCAATTGAGTATTGATTATCGCCCAATAAGTCTTCATTCAAATAAGCAAGTTGACGCGCTAACGCTTCTTCAAAGCTATAGGTGTAATAGTAATTTGGTTCAAGGGCACTACCACCACCAGAGAATTGATCTAGCATGTCGCCTGTATCATTATAAGTGAACATGCCATCAGGGAAGATTTCGGTGAATGATGGGTTAAAACCAGGGCCGCCACGTAAGCCACTCCATGCAGTAAAACCGCCCATAGTTTGCTTAGTATTGGCAGCACCGAATTTCACTTTAACAAGTGGAATTTCAAAGCTTTCATTAAACCAAGTTGCATGAAGCTGAGCTTGCTCAACATTAGACTCACCTGGCGAGTAAATAAACTGACTGAAGTTTGAATCAATCTCACTTGGATCAAGTACCGTCGTACCATTATTCCAATTAACGTAGGCATGCGGAACTTCACCAGTGCGGTAATCATATACTTTGCTCTGTAACTGATCTGAGCCAAGAATGATTTGACCATCAGAACCTAAGCCATCATCTGCGCCGTTATCTGTTTCGTTTTTCGAATCATGATAATCGAACTCAACTTCCCACTGGTCGTTAATTTGCCACTCTAGGTTTAAACCAATTGAACGTGCTTTTACTTCTGTGGTGCCACGGCTTGCTGTAAATGAACCATCATTACCACTGATATCGGCATAAATCGCTGTACCATTTTCATCAAGCTCATAGCTGTTAATGTTACTGCCAAACTCATTCCAAATACCCCAACCCACGGTATTCACACCGGTGATTGCACGACTCGCCGTGTAATCAACCGTTGCAGTGAAGCTTTCAATTGGCGAGTACTGTAAAGTTACTTGGCCATTAGTGCGCTCACGTTCAACATCAGCAATGCTGTAGTTCATGTCTTTCGGAAAGAAATGATTACCGACACGGTTGCCTTCGCTATCGACTGCACGAGAGTCAATGTAGTCAGCTTCATCAAGGGTCGGTAAATCAACATTGGCTTGCCAACCTTGAATATTGGCGTTTTGCTGTTGAAAATCACGTTCTTGATGTGAGAATGATGCCGCAAAACCAAATGTATTATCAGCATAAGTATTGCTGTACATTGCAGAAAACTCTGGCGTTACATCATCACCGGCCTCATTAGATGAATCGTGAATAGCCTTAATAGACGAGCTAAATTTCTCGCCTGGGCTATTTAATGGGCGCGTAGTAATAATATTTACCGTAGCACCGAGACCACCACTGGGTACATCTGCTTGCCCTGATTTTGCTACTTCAAGTGCACTGACACCATCAGCGGCAATATTCTCAAGGGCGTATGAACGCGTATAACCCGTGCCTGGCATTTGACGGCCATTCAGCATTACGAGGTTAAACTCAGGACCAAAACCACGTACCGTAATTTCGCTACCTTCGCCGTTAGAACGACTCACTGATACACCGGTAATACGTTGTAATGATTCAGCTAAGTTAGTATCTGGGAATTTACCCATCTCTTCTGCTGAAATCGCATCTACAACACCTGTTGCATCACGTTTCATATCCATGGCGCGGATCATACTGCCACGAATACCTTTAATTTCGATAACTTCAATATCGTTATCAGCTTTCTCTTGCTCATCCTGTGCATAAGCCGACATAGTGCCTAGCCCTGCGGTTAAAATCATCGCAACTGACGCTGCAAGAGGTGTTTTAATAAATTTTGTGCTTTTCATGATATACCTGCTTTTGCAATATGTTGTCATGGATACTGGGTGCTGTAATCAGCACCCATCACTTGTTGCCAATGTTAATTACGGCTTTGCAATAACTGCATTATCAATACGGTAAACCGCACCTTCACCCATCCCCCATGACGGGAACACCATAACAACGTCGATTGCACTAATATCAAGACCTGCACTTAGTAAGTCAGCAAGTGTATAAGTATACGTTTGCCACTCACCAACCACCGGCTCGACACCTTCTTGACTTGCACTTAATGCAAGCTCCACAGCTTGACCTGCATCGTTTGATTCAATCTTGAATAACCACTGTGCATCTTGGTTACTGGCATTTGAAACAATTTTCATCTCAAAACGAACCACACCTTCAGATAATAAGTGCGATGCATCAAAGCTCACGCCATCATCAGCTAAAAAGCCCATTACCGTAGCGGTAGAACCAATTTGAAATTCTGCCACAGAGCCATGAGTTTCATCGTCAGTTTCGACTGTTGGCGTGCTGCCAGCACAACAATCCCAAATGCTCCACTGATCAGCCACGTTTTCGGCAAACAGCGTCAGCTCTGATGCTGCCGATTCTTGCTCTGGTGCATAAATGCGAGCATTGTCGACACGGTAAACTGCACCTTCACCTTGACCCCATGCAGGGAAAATCATGATTACATCAATAGCACTTACATCTAAACCTGCGTTTAATAACGTACTGATTGGGAACGTGTATGTTTGCCATTCACCAGCAACAGGGTCAACACCTTCTGAGCTTGTGTTAAGGTTAACTTCTACTGCTGTTGCACCTTCATTAGACTCAACTTTTAATAGCCAAGGCGCATCTGGTGTTGATGATAAAGAGGTGATCTTCATCTCAAACTGCAGCATGCCGTCATCAACCAATGCTGATGCGTCAAACTGCGTACCACTGCCACCAGATGAAGTACGGTTAATAAAGCCCATTACCGTAGGAGTTGCACCAATAGAGAACTCAGCAGTAACACCATGTTCTTCGTCGTCGACTACTTCAACAGGTGTTGAACCACCACAACAATCCCATAGCGGCCAATCAAGATTAGTTTCATCAGTGAATAAAGTTAATGAAGGTAATGTTGTTGTGCCGCCATTGGTAATTTCAACATTATCAACACGGTAAACAGCACCCTCACCTTGACCCCATGCAGGGAAAATCATGATTACATCAATTAGCGATACATTTAAACCTGCGTCAGCTAATGTTTGCAGTGGGAAGGTATATGTTTGCCATTCACCAGCAACTGGGCTAACACCTTCAGTGCTAGCACTTAGGTTAAGCTCAACGGCTGTCGCGCCTTCGTCACTTTCGATTTTAAATAACCAAGGTGCATCTGGTGTGGCAGGCAGCGAAGTCACTTGCATATCAAACGTTACATAGCCGTCTTCTAGCATTGCACTAGCATCAAAAGGAGAGGCTTCACCATTTTCATCGGTAATAAAGGCATCACGGCTAATAAAGCCATTTACTGTAGGCTCTGCACCCACACTAAATTCAACTACATTACCACGGTCTGCATCTTCAACTAACCCTGGCGTTGTGCCACCACAACAGTCCCATGCAGGCCAGTTAGGGTTAAAGCTGCTATCAAAAATAGTCAGCGGCGTAACAGTGCCATCACTTAGTGGTGTTGGAGCTGGAGCTTTGCCTTGCACAAGTGCATCGTCTAAGTTGTCATAACCTGGGCGGACTGTTTCACAACCTTTACCTGTATCAGGGTCTTGCGCACATTCATAAACACGAACATAGTCAACTTCAAATGCCTGACCATTTTCGAATGCACTAGCATCAATACCGGTTGCATTAACGTTTTCAGGCCAATCACCGCCAACTGCGAAGTTAAGAATTAAATAAAACTCTTGGTCATAAGGAGATTCATCCCAAAACGTTTTTAACTCACCAGTTGTTTGGTCAAAGTACTCTGTATACCAACCTTTATGTTTTAGAGCCAGCGCTTCACCATTTGCATTGTAAAGTAGCTCTGACTTGCGCTGTGTCGCGTATAGGTAGTCATCAACGTACCAGCGAATTTCACCCTCTTGCCACTCAATAGCATAAGTATGAAAGTCATCAGCAGGGTTCGACCCTTGGTCAAATGCATAAGCTTTACCACTGCTATCATTATTTGGCCACTCTTTACCATAGTGAAGCGTGCCGTAAATATTGGACTCGACACCATCTTCGGTTGGAACTTTCAAGTTAACCGACTCAACAATGTCAATTTCACCAGAACGAGGCCATCCACCATAAACTTCATCGGTAGGCATCATCCAAAACGCAGGCCAAGAACCTTGCCCACTAGGCAGCTTTGCGCGTACTTCAAAGCGACCATATTTAAAATCAGCTTTGTAACGAGTATTAATACGCGCAGAGGTATAAGGCTTATCAGCCCCTTCTTCCGCAGGTAACGCAACGATATTAAGAATACCGTCTGCAATAAAGGCGTTTTCTTCACTGTCGGTATAACATTGTTTTTCGTTATTACCGCCACCCGCACAGTTTATTTCGAAACTCCATTTTTTGTCATCGATAGCATCGCCATCAAAATTATCTTCCCAAACCATCACCCAGTCTGAAACAGGCTCAGTTGGGTTGACAGTATCAATTTTCGTATCTGTGGCAGAGCCGCCGCAGCCAGCTAATGTCGCTACTGAAAGCGCCATTGTAAGTTGTGTTAAGTGTGTTTTAAATCTGTTCATTGCATTGAACCCTAACATTATGTGTTTGTTAGTACTCAACTGATTTATATGAATATTATTCTAACCAGTCAATTGTAAGCGCTTACATTTAAAGGTAAATAAAAAGCCCGTAAATGTAAGCGCTTTCATTAGACTATGATAAGGTTATTAAAACGTCAATAAAATATTAACATTTGTGGCGATTTTGTTTTTTGGACATGTTTAACGAAAATGTAGGCTATATACGGCTAAAAAAGGGGGTTAAGAGCAAAGTTAATGATAAAGAACCATCCAAGATTTTGTTAATAAGAAAAACCTATTAACAAAATCTTTGCAACAATCAATCTTCAGTAATGACTATTTCAACTGCGCTTGTGTGCGCCTGTTGATAATACAAGCTACTGGCAAGTACACGGGCAGCGGTTTTGTAGGTTTCGCTTATTTGAGCAGCGTTGTCTTTGGCAATTAAATCGCCCTGCTCTGAGCTCTCGCGAATTTCAATGGCCAGCGGAATATTTGCCAGCACAGGCACACCATGACGATGTGCTAATTTTACGGCACCATCTTTACCAAATACATGATTAGGCTCACCACAATGACCACATAAGAAGTAGCTCATGTTTTCAATTAAGCCAAGCACAGGCACGTTCACTTTATTGAACATGGCAATGCCCTTTTGTGCATCGGCTAGGGCTAAATCTTGAGGCGTGGTGATGATCACCGCACCACTGGCTGGCACTTTTTGGCTCATGGTTAATTGAATATCACCTGTGCCTGGAGGCATATCAACGATGAGATAATCAAGCTCTCCCCAAGCGGTTTCGTTCATTAATTGATTAAGTGCACCTGATGCCATTGGTCCGCGCCAAACGGTTGCATCATCGCTTGGTACTAAAAAGCCAATCGATTGCGCTTTGAGGTTATGCGCCTCAAAAGGAAGTAAGTTTTTATTATCGGCTGTTTTCGGCTCAGCCCCTTGTAGGCCAAGAAGCAGTGGAATAGATGGGCCATAAATATCGGCATCGAGAATACCCACTTTGGCACCCTCTTGCTCTAAAGCCGAGGCAAGATTCACCGCTGTGGTTGACTTTCCAACGCCCCCCTTTCCTGAAGCAACGAGCACAATATGTTTGATTTGCTTAAAACTAAATGTGCTTGGTAATTTCACTTTAGCGCTAATTGACACAGGCACTGATAGTTTATCGGCGACAAATTTTTCAATGTCGTTGATTTCGCCCAAGCCTGCAAAAGGGAGGCTTAGTTTTACTTGCCAGCTTTTATCGCTGTTTTGATTAAGCTCTTCGAGCCAATCTTGCTCAATACCAATGGCAAATGCGCTACTACGATAAGCGGCTAAGGCAGCAATGATAGGTGCTTTTTCAGCCGATTTACTTGAGAATAGTTTTGACAGTCCAAACATAGCAATAAATTAGCGTTTCTTTGATGAAAAGTGCTGCGGAATTATGTAACATTCAAGGCATTAAAACCAGACAATTAGATAATATCATTGCTTTAGGTTGCATATAAGCAACTCACAATGAATTAAATAATGATATTCGAGCATATTTGCATCGAACTAATCTCAACTCGGAATGATTATGGCACAGCGAAAGATCCTGATTACTAGCGCATTACCTTATGCCAATGGCCCGACTCACTTAGGTCATTTACTAGAATATATCCAAACTGATATTTGGGCGCGTTTCCAAAAACAACAAGGTCATGAAACCTATTACGTTTGCGCGGATGATGCTCACGGCACACCAATTATGCTTAATGCGCAAAAGCAAGGGATCTCGCCAGAAGAGATGGTTATAAACGTGAGTGTTGAACGTCAACGTGACTTTGCTGATTTCAACATTGAGTTTGATAACTATCACAGCACGCACAGTGAAGAAAACCGTCATTTCAGCGAGTTAATCTACAACCGTTTAAATGAAGCAGGTCACATTAAAAAGCATACTATTTCTCAACTTTTCGACCCAGAGAAAGGTATCTTCTTGCCTGATCGCTTTGTAACAGGTACTTGCCCAACGTGTAAGTCAGAAGATCAAAACGGTGACAGCTGTGATTCTTGTGGTGCAACTTACAGCCCAACTGAGCTTATTAACCCACGCTCTGTAATGTCGGGTGCTGAGCCAATTTTAAAAGATTCTGAGCATTACTTCTTCGACCTACCTGCTTTTGAAGACATGCTTAAAGAGTGGTTACACTCAGGCACGATTCAACAAGAAATGGCGAACAAGCTTGATGAATGGTTTGCAGATGGCCTACAGCAGTGGGATATCAGCCGTGACGCACCTTACTTTGGTTTTGAAATCCCTGGTGCACCGGGTAAATATTTCTACGTGTGGCTCGATGCACCAATCGGCTACATGGCAAGCTTTAAAAACCTGTGTGATAAAAAAGGGATTGATTTTGATGCATTCTGGAGCGAAGACTCAGATGCAGAGCTTTACCACTTTATTGGTAAAGATATCATCTATTTCCACAGCTTATTCTGGCCTGCAATGTTAGATGGCGCAAAATTCAGAAAGCCAACAAATGTATTTGCCCATGGTTTTGTAACTGTGAATGGCGCGAAGATGTCTAAATCAAAAGGCACTTTTGTTAAGGCGCGCACTTACCTTGATAACCTAGATCCTGAGTATCTTCGTTATTACTACGCAGCAAAACTAAACAACGGCATTACTGACCTTGATTTAAACCTTGAAGACTTTGCACTACGTGTAAACTCAGACTTAGTAGGTAAAGTGGTTAATATTGCAAGTCGTTGTGCAAGCTTCATCACCAAGAAGTTTGACGGCAAGCTTAGCGACACCGTAATGGACGAAGCGCTATTAGGTGAGTTCCAAGCAGCTGCTGCAAGCATTGCAAATCACTACGAAAACCGTGATTACAGCCGTGCAATTCGTGAAATCATGGCCCTTGCTGATAAAGCAAACCAATTCATCGACGCTAAAGCGCCATGGGTGTTAATTAAAGACGAAACAAAACAACAAGAAGCACACGATGTATGCTCACTTGGTTTAAATATGTTCCGTGTACTTATCACCTACTTAAAACCTGTTCTACCTGGTATGGCTGCAAACGTTGAAGCCTTCTTAAACGACGGTTTAACATGGCAAGGCGCGCAAACAGCGCTGGTTGGTCACGCAATTAATAAGTTCAAACCGTTAATGCAACGTGTTGAAATGGATAAAGTAAACAAAATGATTGAAGAGTCAAAAGAAAGTCTAGTTGCTGAAAAAGACAAGATTGATCCAAACAGCCCACTCGCAAAAGAACCTATCAGCCCAGAAATCGAATTTGATGATTTTGCGAAAGTTGATTTACGCGTAGCAAAAATTGCTAAAGCAGAACACGTTGAAGGCGCAGATAAGTTATTAAAACTAACTTTAGATTTAGGTGGCGAAACGCGCCAAGTATTCGCAGGTATTAAATCGGCGTATGCACCAGAAGACATCGAAGGCAAGCTAACGGTAATGGTAGCAAACCTTAAGCCTCGTAAGATGCGTTTTGGTATGTCTGAAGGCATGGTATTAGCAGCAGGCCCTGGCGGAAAAGAAATTTATATTCTTAACCCTGATGAAGGCTCAGAGCCTGGCATGCGTGTAATGTAATTACACAATTGCTAGTTAATATAAAGAACCGTTGTGTTTCAGACACAACGGTTTTTTTGTATTTAATGAATGCTTTAGATTAATGTTGTTAGCTTAAGAGCTGGGGCATGCAGGATATTCAGCAAGCACTTGTGTAATTATTTGCCCAAACTGCTGGTGTTGCTGTTCGGTAATCGCAAAAGCAGCATTGTAAGCTAGGGTATCTGCAAGCTCACCTGTTATAACTTCATAAAAAGTCATCGCGGTCAGTAAGTGCCCTGCGTTTGATGCATGATTACCATCTGCACTGTAAAAATTAAGCTCCGGTAATGCGGCGATTGCTTTGTCCCAAACTAAGCCGATTGGTGCAACACAGCTTGTCTCTTTTTCGCTAATCGACAAATGCAATTGATAGACAAGCTCCCCCTCTTTGCTGTCGCCTTGCTGAGGATGCTCAGGAAACAAAATAGGCGTTATTTTCAGCTCTTTTGCACTGGCAATTAATCGCTCAGCCTCATTTGTAGAATAATTAACAGAGCCAGACTGAGAATACTTTTGACCTTGAAAAATAGCATGGCTCCAATTGGCTTGTTGTAGCTTTTCAACATTGCCCGATGTGTTCACTATTTCATCTAAAAAGCGACCACTGACAGTAAGCGTTGAAACTTGAGCGTTGGTTAACTCACTGGAAATAAGCTGTTCAAGCAAATCCCCTATCCTAGCACTATGGCTATTGCCATAAATAATAATATGATAGTCAGCACTACCACTATTATCGACAAGCTCAACACCTGTACCCGGTGTTGAGCTGTTAGTGTCATCAACTTTTGTAGATTCGTTTTCTGAGCTCGAACCACATGCAATGAGGCTAATTGAAAAGACGAGTAACAAAAAAGATCGAATTAATCTCGCAAACTTATCATTTATCATACTTTACCTTTTGGCTTATTATTTTTATGTCATTAATATTGAAACACAAAACGCTAAACTGCCAATTTTTGTACGATTTTTATCTAGGGTGCTAAGTATAAATCATGTAAAAGCCGTTCTTTTCGAGGTAAGTAATAGTCATCATAATCGAGTGACACTATAACTCTTTTAGCTTTACCTAATAACTCACTGCGAGGCACTAGCCCAATCACTCGCGAGTCTGCACTGTGGTCTCGGTTATCACCCATCGCTAGATACATATCCTTTGGAATTACGACAGGTGCAAAATGCTGCATCACCGAGGGCGTTTTTGATACCTGAATAGCGTGCTGAACACCGGCAAGATTTTCAATGAGTGTTTGCTGCTGTTGCTTGTCATCAGCTAATAAATAATCAAGCGCTTTACCGTTAATGATCAATTTATTATCGACTAAAGTCACTGTATCTCCCGGCACGCCAATAACACGCTTTATTAAGCGATTATTTGCAGCCTTAGAATCAAATACAATAATATCGCCGGCTTTTGGCTCATCAGTACGCATTAGCGAAATATGACTAAATGGTACACGCAGATCATAAGCCATTTTATCCGTTAAAATACGGTCCCCTTCAACGATGGTCGGATTCATAGAACCTGTTGGCACTTCATACCAATCAGCCACTGCACTTCTAAACACACTCATCAAGCAGATAAATAAAATCAATGAGCGGTTATTTTTCCATACTTTTAAAAGCCAGTTCATGTTCGTTCCTTATTTATTGTTTGTGTCATTAGGAGTCTGAGCGGAACAAATTAGTTCTTAACTAAATGTAACGAAATGCGTCAATGATAAAAATACCATACATGATGTTAAAAATATTTGACACAGCAAGCAATGAGTAGTTTACTTAACATCAAGTCAAATATTTTTTACATAGAGTGGAAGAAAATGAGCTACAAAGAAATGACAATTTGGGGCACCTTGGTGGTAACCATAGGCCTGTTAAGCTATTACCTGTTAGGTATTAATTCACTACAAGCCGCGGGTGCCCTTAGCCAAGAGACCATGGTGTCTTATTTTTATAGGGTTGTCGTAGTTGCGGTGATCCTAGAGATAATTATGCAATCTGTACTTGCTGGTATTAAACACAAAGAAGCAGACTTAGGGGATGATGAGCGTGATAAGCTCATTGACCTAAAAAGCACCAAGCTTGGTCACTGGTTCTGCTCTGCAACTATCTTAATATGTGTATTTTTAGCGACGCAAATTGAGCGCGTATCTGGACGCATGCTGTTACCTGAGGTCTCAGATCTATATAATATTATGCACTTTCTTATTATTGGTTTTTTAGTCAGTGAAATTATTACTATTGCCAGCAAAGCGTATTTATATCGAAGAGACAGCTAGATGACAAAACAGCTCAGTAATACCATTCGGGAACTTCGATTTCA
Source organism: Pseudoalteromonas sp. PA2MD11 (assembly GCF_017808125.1). Classification (NCBI taxonomy): domain Bacteria; kingdom Pseudomonadati; phylum Pseudomonadota; class Gammaproteobacteria; order Alteromonadales; family Pseudoalteromonadaceae; genus Pseudoalteromonas; species Pseudoalteromonas sp. PA2MD11. The sequence continues at coordinate 58,793 of NZ_JADKNF010000015.1, read as the reverse complement.
TCATAATGAAATGACGCAGCAAGCATTGGCAGAGGCTGTTGGGGTTTCAAGGCAAACCATAGTAGCAATTGAAAAAGGTAAATACTCACCGTCGCTCGAGGTGGCTTTTAAGATTGCTCAATTGTTTGATAAAAAACTGGACGATGTGTTTTCGTATAAATAGGACCAACAAAAAAGGTTAGCCAAAGAACTAACCTTTTTTATATTCGTATCATTTAATTTTATGACTGCTGATTTTTGAACTGCGCTTTGGCCTGCTCAACTTCATCATCACTGATACCTACTGATTCAGCTGCTTCTTTAATAAGGTGTGGCTGTGTCATCACTAATGCCATCAGCTGTTGAAGCTTTTCTGGTGGAATACCTAACTGTTGAACCAGACCCATTGCCATCATTGGGTTTTCCATAAACGCTTGAAACAGCTCACGCACTTTTTCGTCACTTACATTGTGCTCTTTGAGCATTGCAATAATAGGGTTCATATTCACCTTTACTTTTAACTACTAATAAAACCAATAATATGGGCAAATTGATGTTATTCAACTAACATCACCACTTTTCCCGAGTTTTCGTTGTTATCTAAAATACGGTGAGCCTCATTGGCCTCTTGCCAATTTAAGGTTTTATAGATATTGCAATCGAACAGCCCGTTGACCAAGTCATCATAAAAGCGCGATATAAACTGCTCTTTTAAATCACGTTTAAATTCAATTGAACGGTTACGCAAGGTTGATGCATGAAAGGAAATACGTTTGCTAAGCAGCCTTGCAAAGTCAACCTCAGCAAAGCGCGCATCTAAAAAGGCTAACATCACAATTTGACAATCCATTGCTGCAACGGCAGCATTTTTATTTAAATAGCGTCCTGAGACAGGATCAACAATGGTATTGGCCTGTAAATTATTGGCTTTGAAATACTCTACAAAGTCGGTAGTTTTATAATTAATGGTATGGTCTGCGCCAAGCTGCTTGGCATGTTCGCACTTTTCATCGCTGCCTGCAGTGATCACCACTTGAGCACCCGCGCGTTTTGCCATTTGAATTGCCGCCCCACCGACACCACTGGCTCCCGCATGGATCAGTGCCGTTTGCCCCGCTTTTAGCTGACCAAATTGAAATAAGGCAGAAAAAGCCGTTAAGTATACTTCACTGATAGCAGCACCCTCTGCCATTGTCATTTCATCTGGTAACGGCATCACTTGTGCAACATCAACGGCAACATACTCGCTGTAAGCACCGCCCGCGCACAAGGTAAAAACACGTTTATTCAGCCAGTCACCGGATACTGCACTACCTTGCTCAACAATGGTACCGGCGCATTCTAACCCTAAAATTTCACTGTCACCTTTTGGGGCTGGGTATTTACCTTGTCGCTGTAAGCAATCTGCACGATTAACGCCTATTGCTGCAACAGCAATAAGAACTTCGTTATCTTTTAAAACTGGTTTATCTGTTTGCGCAAAATGTAACTTTGAATCTTCGTGCTTAATATAACGCATATCACCTTCTATTTAATTCGTTGCCAGATCTCAGCTTCGACTAATTTGCCATTTTCATACAAGGTGTGATGCCACAAGTCACCTTCTAGTTTGTAATCAAATGCCATGGTCTTACCAAGTAGTGAAGGTACATTACCATAGGAAAAAGTTTCGATAAATTGCTGGTCTTGCAAAACATATTTGCCGCCACCAGCATAATGAAAGTTGCCTTGCTTTTGGGTGATATAGCTAAAATGACTAGGTGTAATCAGTTTAACTGAGGTTATTTCTGGCGCTTTTGCCGTCACATAGCCGTCATTGGTTGCATATTTGCCTTCAACAAATTGCCAGCTACCTAATAACGGATTGGCGCTTACCATAGACGAAATAAATAAACTCGATAATAACAGTGTGTTTTTCATAGTGCGTTCCTTAGCTTTTTAAACAGCATACGCTAACACTATGTTTCTATTAAACAGTTATAGATTGAGATTTTTTCATTTGAGCTCTCATCGAAGAAAAGCGCCAAGACTGCTTATAAGGATAAACATCAAGCAATTGTCCATCGTTTATAGCTGTTTGTAATTGCTGCCACATTGTGGCGGTGAAAATATCTTGATGCGCAACATTAAAGTGATCAAACGCCCGCTTATTGGCGCTAAAAAATACTTTAAACTGGCTCGGAAATACGTCGTTTTCTGCGATATCAAAGTAGCTTTCGCTGCTGAGTTCATCTAATGAATCCTCGGTTTTGGGCAGCTCTCTAAATTGGCACTCTGTCATAGGGCAAATTTCATCGTAGTCGTAGAACACCACTCTTCCCCAACGAGTTACACCAAAGTTTTTCATCAGCATATCACCGGGAAAGATATTAGCCCCCGCAAGCTCTTTTATTGCTTTACCGTAATCAACCATTACTTGCTGCAGTTTTCGCTCATCACAGTCGTTGATATACAAATTAAGCGGCGTCATTTTGCGCTCTACATACACATGACGCAAAATAAGTGCATTACCCGAAATCACAAGGCTGTCACCAATTTGCTGTTGCATTATTTGTATAAGCTCATCACTAAATCGGCTTAAATCAAACGCTAAATAACGAAATTCGTGGGTATCGACTAGCCGGCCAACTCGGTCGGCTTGTTTGACAAAATCGTATTTAGCCATCACCTGCTGTTTGGTAGCCGTTTTTGGCGCACTAAATTTATCTTTTATTACCTTGTACACATAATCTGAGCCTGGGGTGGTAAATACCAGCATCACCATGCCCGGCGTCCCCGGCGCAAGTGTGTATTTATCGTCAACGGGGCTATTACGGGTGGTATCAACTTTATAACGATAAAACTCGGTTTTCGCGTGTTTGATAAAGCCTATGGCATTAAACAGCTCAAAACGTTGCTTATGAGGCATTAAAACACTGAGGTAATCAACATATCGGGCGGGTTGGTCAGTGTCGACCATAAAATAAGTACGCGCAAAGCCAAACAGCAAGCTGAGTTGATCAGCTCCCATCATCACAGCATCAATGTGCAACCCTTTTTCACTGTTTAATAGCGCAATCGCAAATGGCATATTATCGCCATTTTTAGCAATACAGCGACCTATGATGTAGCAGGCTTTATTTCTGAAAAACAATGAATTAGCGTATTCAATATAACCGTCGTTAAGTGCAAGCAACTCATAAACTTGTGGGCACTGCTGTTTCGCTCCAGCAATCAAGGTGCGCTGTAACATGGTAACATCATTAGAAAAATCAGCGTATTGTGACCGAAACACATGGCGCTTGATCAAGCTACTAATCGCACTTTCAAAGCCATTTTGCAGGGAAATACGGCTTACCAGTGAATCAAAGGGTCTTGGCCCCAGTTGATATCGTGCTTTCAGTACAAACAAGTGCACATTGCGAATTTTTCGTGAGTCCCAAATTGCACCGAAGGTTGAGTTAAAAAACGTATGAGCAATGGGCTGGTTTTCATGGCTTTGCACCATTTCTGCGTATATTTGTTTGGCTAATAACCAAAGCGCTGGGTCGTCTACTTCGCTATAAGCAATAATTTTTACCGCTTGGCTTACCTTTTTGACTTGCCCTTCGTAAACTTGCAATCGCGATTTCATAGCCCCTTGAACTTGATGCCACTGGCGCTGTTCAAAACGACTTTGTGCACCAAGGGTAATATTTAAAAACTCTGCAAACATAGCCTCAAAGCCAGCATACACCGCACGGGCAAGCTTAGTCGCTACGACCTGATTTAACTGTTCGCTGTGTGATTTAACAGCCAAATGTGAACTTTGCTGTGGCATTATTTTTATCGCTTATGCTGATTATTTTAGTCGCCTTGTTTACACACAATAGCAAGCGCGCTTTAATTTAGGTAATTAATAAAGATAATAAATAAGATTGATCAAATGAATATTAGGCACGTCGACCTCAACCTATTGGTGTATTTAAATGTCCTCATTGACGAACAAAGTGTGTCTAAAGCCGCCAATAAACTAGCTTTGACTCAACCTGCAATGAGTAATGCCCTTAAGCGTTTGCGAGATTTGTTTGATGATCCATTATTAGTGAGAGCCGCTGGCACAATGACGCCAACCGCAAAAGCGCTCAGCCTTAAACCTGAAATAGAATCACTGTTAAAAATGGCTGAAGAAATTACTCAGCCAAGTGAGGTATTCGACCCGAGCACCGCGAATATTACGTTTCGGATCATGGCAAACGACTACCTTGAATCAACCCTTATTGCGCCGTTTATCACCAAGCAGCTAGCAAAAAGCCCGGGGCTTAACTTTGATATTTTGAGCCCAAGCGATGTTAACCTTCAAGATATGGAAAAAGGCACCATCGACCTTGCCATTAACCGCTTTAACGGCCTGCCCCGCTCATTCCACCAAGCCAGTGTATGGCGCGACAATTACTGCTGCTTAACACACCCAGACAACCCTTACTTACAACAACAAAACCTTGAAGGCTACCTTGCACAAGAACATATTTGGGTAAATCGGGCTGGTTGGGGCGTAGAAGCCGCAGTAACAAATAAATCAGGCAGCCAAAAACTTGGCTGGGTCGACGAGGCATTATGGCAACTAGAACAAACCCGCAATATTCGTGTATTCACCCGCCATTACATGGTGGCGAGCCTCCTTTGCCAATCACCTCAACTCATAGCCACATTGCCCCGCCGCCAAGCCATGTTACTTGCAAAACACACTGATTTGGTAATAAGTCAGGTGCCATTTCAAATAGTTCCTATTGAAGTAAAAATGTTATGGAGCCCTTTGCTACACCACGCAAACCCGCACCAATGGCTGCGCAGAGAGCTACTCGCCTTTGCCGGTACGGTGGCTGATCGCTAAAAACAACATAATATTGATTGAATCAATATCAGTTATTGAAAACAACAATTTCATAAATAATGAGTGAAGGGCTAGAGTGAAGTTAAGCACATAAACAAAGAGAAAATGATTATGGAAACTTCAGCGCAATTCACTCAACAGGACGGCCTTTACATCAATGGTCAATTACACTCATTCATCGAGCAGCAGCTTTGTAAAAAAAGCGATTTAGCTTGCGAAGAAATTTACCAAACACTGGCAACCATGGTTGATGAGTTTGGTTGCCAATGTCGTAAAACTAAACATCATGATGATGATGTTTTACAAGCAGACACACTGTTAAAAGCGTATAGCACAGTACGTACTCACCCGCATTGTCATGTTGATGCACAAACAACAACTGCAGTGCTCGATGAATACTGCTGCCAAGTACCAGCTATTTTAGTGGTTGCGTTAATGGATACATTAACAGGCATGACAAGCAACGAACCTGGTGCAGAGCACATTTACCAACGTGCAGCACTGTTAACAGGTAAGCCATGTGTCTACTCAGTTAAAAGCGCCAATGCCGCTTAATATGGTTCATTATTTGAGTTACTTATTCGCGCGATGATGCTTTTTGCAAAATCACTGCAACTAAGCATCGTCGCATCGGCTACTAAGTTAGCCAAATCAAACGTCATTTCATTTGCGCTAAGCGTCTCTTCTAGGGCTTTCTCTATTTTATTCGCCGCTTCGTGCCAACCCATAAAACGTAGCATCATGACCGCACTTAAAATACTGCTTGTTGGATTTGCACTGTCTTCCCCGGCGATGCGATTAAATGTACCATGAGTCGGTTCAAAGAAGGCCACTTCATTATTTAAGTTTGCCGCAGGCATAATGCCCACGCCACCGACTTGTGCAGTTAGCATATCAGCTAAGTAATCGCCGTTTTGATTGGTTGTTACCACCACATCAAATTGCTCTGGGGTGAGTAGCGCTTGTTGTAGCATGTTATCAGCAATGACTTCTTTGATGATTAAATCATCTTGATTGTCTCGTTTGATCACTAACCAACGACCATTTTCATGCGCTACAGCGTTAAACTCTTGCTCTGCTAGGGCAAATGCCCAACGTTTAAAGGCACCATCGGTAAATTTTAATACATTGCCTTTGTGCACCACAGTCAGTGATTCACTGTGCTCTTGAAGGGCAAAGTTAAGGGCGTAACGCATTAGTCGCTCTGCCGCCTCTTTCGAGCTATTTTTAATACCAATACCGCATTGGTTATCAAAACGAAGTCGGGTGACACCCATTTCTTGGCACAGAAAATCAAGCATACGCTCGTTATCGATACTGCCAGCCTGCCACTCAATGCCGGAGTAAACGTCTTCGGAGCTGTCGCGTATTACTGTGATTTGGGTTTTTTCAGGCTCTTTTAAAGGAGAAGGTAAATGCGGGTAACTGCGAATGGGCCGCATGTTAACGAATAAGTCCATCTCATGACGAAGAGCCACATTTAATGAGCGAAAGCCTCCGCCAAGGGGGGTTGTTAACGGCCCTTTTATGGCAATTTTATACTGTCTAACGGCATGCAGGGTTTCTTGCGGGAACCAGTCGCCGTCGTATAATGCTGCCGCTTTTTCGCCATTGAACACTTCCATCCAATGTATTTGTTTATCACCTTGATAAGCATGACTCACCGCAGCATCGACAATATCTCGCATCACCGGGCTAATATCTTGACCCACACCATCGCCTTCAATATAAGCAATAACCGGGTTATCAGGAATATGCCATTGGCCCTTACTATCAATCGTAATTTGCGCGCCGTTCGGGGGGACTGAAATATGTTGATACTGCATCATGCCTTCCCAGCAAAGAGTTTTAACAATATTAATATCAAGAAATAGCTAATTTGTCTGTGCTTACAAATAAATAGCCGCTATTCAAACAATCAATGGGTTACCTTGGTAAATTCATTTTCCATCGCATTAAATAATGAGCCAATTAACTGGGTATCCAAGGTTACAGTATCCTCTTTTAAGGCCGTATCGACAGCCACTGCTTTTACATACAGCATTTCACATTCAAACATATTCGCTGCACCTTTGAGCATATGCACATTTTTGCTGAACCCTTCTAAATCCATTTTTTTATATTGTTCTAGCATTTCTTTGTACTGTGTCTCTAACCCTTTTATATAATCATTTTTTAATGCCTGAAACTCTTTTTCAGGCAACTTTATATCTGCTAACTCATCGCATTCTAAATAACTGGCAATTTTATGACTAAAGGCATTTCTATCGATTGGTTTTGCAATCAAATCATTAAAGCCCTGCTTCATATAACGCGTCACTTCATGCTTCATAGTATTCGCTGTTAGCGCAATTATCGGCGCTGTAACCCCGGTTGCTTGCATCATTTTTAATGCTTCTTGACCGTCCATTATCGGCATTTGAATATCAAGCAAAATAAGATCAAAGCAGTCTTCGAGGGTTGCTTGCACTGCGTCTTTACCATTCTCCACGGTGGTCACCGTCAGTCCCATCCGCTCTAATATTCGCGCAATTAAACGTCGGTTGTCTGGGTGGTCTTCGGCAAGTAATACCCTGCCCTTTAAGTTCTCTGGCGCATCAAGCTTACTAAACGGTGAGGTTTCAACTAGCTTCACTTCGCTCATGTCATTGAGCCAACGAGTATTATCTGTGGTGTACACCGACATAGTGAAAATAAATTCACTGCCAGAACCCACATTACTTTTAACACTGATATCCCCATCCAACTTTTTAGCAAGGCTTTTGGAAATATTAAGGCCAAGCCCGGTACCTCCATACTGCCTAGAAATACTCGAATCAGCTTGATAAAAAGCACTAAATAACAACTGCTGCTCTTTTTCAGTCATACCAATGCCAGTATCTTTTACACTAATTGACAACTTATCGTTGTGACAGCTCACAGTTAAGGTTATACGCCCCACTTGCGTGAACTTAAGGGCATTGGTTGTTAAGTTTAATAAGATTTGCCTTAATCGACTCGGATCGGTAATCAAGTAGTCTGGTAATGGGAACTGATAATCGACACTGAACTTTAAGCCCTTATCGCGAATTTGCTTGCCAATGAGCGACTCTATATTGGCAATCGTGGCAAACAAGTCTGTTTCGACTAAATCAATTTCGAGCTTGTTAGCTTCAATCTTCGACATATCGAGGATATCGTTAATTAATCCAAGAACATGACGACTATTTTGCAAAATAACCCCAATTCCATGGTTGCGCTCATGGGGCTTAATATCCCCGAGCATAATGCCATCTGCATAACCAATGATTGACGTCATTGGGGTGCGAATTTCATGACTGATATTCGCTAAGAAACGGCTTTTAGCCTCATTTGCATCGCGAAGCTCTGAGGCGAGTTCTTCAAGCTCCAACGTTCTTAAATGGACTTTTTCTTCTAGATTTTTGTTGAGCTCTACGTTGTCATCGTGAAGCAGTCTAAACTTATCGGCCACAGCAAACGCAAGCAACATAGCGTCCATAGCGGTGCCTATCAAACCCAATAAATATAAATTAATGGAGGTTGCTGGCAGCAAGCCTAAATTCGTTAAATTACCCACCATATTCGGTAGCATCATGGCTATGTAAGCAAGCACAAAATATCGCGCTGGCTTAAAGCCAATAAGCATACAGCGAATACCTATGTATAAGCCTAAACATAAAGCAACGCCCGTCACTAACGTTGACCAATAAAAACCAAAGCTTGGCCATAAAATACAAAACGGTATACCCAAGGTCGCGATCACACCCACCATCAATGATAATTGCGCCAGTTTTGGAAATGTCTCTTTGAGTTTAAGCAAGTTGTTGTAAAACAGAATATTGGTTAATGGCGTGAGCGCAAAGCCAAGCCAATGAAGGTGAGGATTATAGTAACCAAATAGCTGATCCGAAATATGGAAAAAGTGGCTCCAAGCAAACACCCAAGATGCAGTAAATAATGCATAGTAAAGATGTGTCACATCACGGGAAACCAAATAAATTAATAAGTTATATAAGCCAAGCGCAATACCCACCCCAAAGCAGAGCATCATGACCATATTTTCAACGGTTATATTCTGAAAATAATCTTGGTATGGCGTTAATACTAGCTTTGCAGGGGTATAAAAGTAGTCACTTTCAAAATAGGTAATAAGCGTATAGCGCTTGCCTTTCTCAAGAGACAAGCGATTACCATAGTGGAATGCAAACTGATTTGGCTCTTTACCACCCGTTACAAAGTGCTGTATGGGGGCTGTTGGATCAGTGATATCGTAAATGCGGCTTTCTATTTTTGAAACCAAGGTGTTATACGGATAGAGCACTAAATCTTCGATATCACTTTGATTTTCAATTTCAACAATTAACCAATAACTACCACCAACCGAGCTTATTCGAGACTGTGGCTTTTTGCTGGCTCGCCAAGTATCAATTTCAGCCACCGATTGCGGGAACATATTATCGTTCGCCGTAAACACATCACCGACATCATGAAGATTTTGATCAGCCACAGCATCGGTGTAGACAAACGTCTCTTGTGCATTAGCCGAAACACTTAATAACAACAAAAACAGCAGAGTACTAAAATACAGCTTAAACCGCATTCACAAAACCCCTGTACCAGTGTGGAGATGGCAACGACTAGAATTGCAGTGAAACATCAAAGCCATAGCGACGCCCTTCCCCTTTAAAGTCTTCAAGCATGCCTAGGAACGAGCTTAAATCGAACTTTAACTGACTGTATTCAGTATCAAATAAATTTTTGCCCCATAAAGTAAATGACCAATTTTCAACATCGTATTTTAGATGCGCATTAACAATGCTAAAACCGTCTTGGCGGGCATATGGGTTCATGTTCTGGTCAAAATAAAACTCAGACTGATAATCGTAAATAATGTTGGCCGATAACGGATACGACGCCAAGCTGGTGTCGTATTTTAACCCCGCTGATACATTCCATTTAGAAGTAAATGGTAGTTGGTTATCGGTAATACTATTACCAAGTGGATCAACGTATTCTTCAAATTCAGCATGAGGGATATAGCCTACTGAAAGTAGCATGGCTAATTGTTTAGTTGCTTGGTAATTAATTTCAGTTTCAAGGCCGTAAATAGTTGAATCAGCCACATTTTCAAGTAATTGCACTGGGGGCATTTGCGGTGTTTCTGACGCTTGGTTCATAAACACTTGTTGGTCGTTATAATCATAATAAAACGCCGCCCAATTCATTCTAAGTTGCTTCCCAGGCCAGAACGACTTTAAGCCAATTTCATGGGCATTTAAGCGCTCTTTGCCATAGTTTGCCAAGATTGCTTGTTCTTCGGATGACAAAAAGCCGCCATTGTAGCCACCACTTTTACTACCATTAGCAAAACGATAATAAAGATTGCTTGTATCTGAATAGCGATAATTAACGGCAAATTGCCCGGTAAAACCGTTATCCGATTGCTCATCGGTAACACGATAAAATGGTACCAGTACCCCATCTAAGTCGTTTACATCAACCACCGCATTTAAGGTGGCGATTGAGTCATACTCAAGTGACTCATAGTCATATCTAAGACCGGCTGTAATCATCCATTTATCTGCGACAGGCACTTCAATTTGGCTAAATACAGCCAAATTTTGCATCTTGATTTCGTTATCGTAGATAAAGGTCGCGGTTAAGTTTGTCGGTAAAATGCCGCGGAAATCGCGCAAAATATCATTTAAATTATCTTGCTCAATTGTCTCATTGGCAAAATAAATACCACTGGTGAGTGTGTAATCAGCAAGTTCGTTTAATAACCTGAATTCTTGGCTGAATAGTTGGGTATCTAACCCTAATACCCCTTCGCACAAACGAGCTGGGGAGCCATCGCAGTTAAAAGCGTGGCTTCTTTCTAAATCGTTAAAGCTCGACAGTGAAGTAAATGTACTTTGCTCGTTTAAATGCCAATTCAGTTCAGCAATAAAACCGTAGCCATCGGATTTATGAGGTGAGTCGTTATTGACGCTCACCGCAAAGAAGTCATCACTGCCATCATTAAAACCAAAGTTATCAAAACAGCGTGTTGAGCCCGCATCTGCTGGTGAACACAGCTCACCAGTTAAAGGGTTCGCGACAATACCAATACTACCAACTGGCTGGGCAATACCATCCCAATCTTCAATATGCGCTTGCAGGTAAAGATCAACCTCATCCCACTCGGACAAAAAAGACACACGGGCATTTTTTTGCTCCATGCCTGCTGTTGGCGAGTCTGCATAAGTGTTTTTTGTTGAGTATTCGTAGTCTTGATAGTTAACCGCAATTCGTAATGCACTGGAACCTGATAGTTGCTGGTTCCACATACCATCAACGCTGGTGGCATTATTGTTGGCAACGCCTAATGTCAACGAGCCATAGCTATCAAACTCAGGGCGATTTGAGCGTATAAGTATTGCACCACCGGTAGAATTACGACCAAACAAGGTACCCTGCGGGCCGCGTAAAATATCGAGCTGTTCAATATCGTACAAGTTAACAATTTGATTATTAGCAGACCCCACCGCAACGCCATCAAGATACATAGCAACAGGTGAGGTATTCGCCGTATTGTAATCAAGTAACCCCACCCCACGGATACTCACAGCGGGAGGCGTCCCTTCTGCGGCGTTTTGGGTGATTTTAACATTTGGCGCAAACAAGCCAATTTCAGTTGAATCTTTAAAATGCTGAGCTTTTAAAATTTCGCCATCCACTTGGCTTACCGCTACACTCACATCTTCAATTGCTTGCGGACGCTTTTGTGCATAAACGCTAATAACTTCCATGTCTTTTTCAGTCTCAGCTCCTTGTGCAACAGCGCTTGCCATTACACATGCTGCCAAGCTGGTGCTCGACATCATTATAAATTTAGGATCTTTAAAAAAAGGACGCTTCATTGGCTTTTAGACCTTAAAAGAGGGAAACTTGTTAAATTGTTGTAATTTAGTGGTAAGTATAGACCAAACAATAGATTAAAGTCGCATATAAATCATGAAAATTCATGACTTATACGCATACTTATTTATAACTTTGCTCACCCTAACTTTTTTCGAATGCATGCTCTCCGCTAATTTCGCTTGGCCAACCACATATTGCCCGCGCTGTTTGCATACCGGCCATTACAGCAGCCTCAACACAGCCAGCATTAACACCGGTTTTTATCCAATCGCCAGTGATGCGCAAATTGACAAACTGACTGCCATCTGTAGCTAGGCGGTATTTACTTGTATCAACCACAGATAAGACGTAGCGCTCACTGGGATCAACATTAACGCGCCAGTATTGTTGCTCGAGAGCAGGTAAAATGCTGTGCGGATCACTGTAAAAAACCTGCCAATCAAATTTGTTATCAATATAGGCTTGAGGCCAAAGTGGCCGCATATCTGCACTAAACAAATTATGCATATTTGATTTTACTTCGGCTTTCATTTGCTCTGGGAATTGATGAGCACTGGCAGGTGGATAGTTTTCGCAGCTAAATGCACTGCAAAAATAGGCAATGTTCACGGGCGCATTTTCACTTGGCCAATCTTCTTTATCGAGCAAGTTGCCCATTGCCGCCCAGGTATCAAACGGCTCAACAAAGCCACTTAAAATAGGTCCTTCATGAGCGGCATTGGTTTGCGTAAAGCCAAGTTGTTGGTCGGTTTTATTCAACCATACTTGGCAAGCCTGAGTCGCTACACTTTGTACTTTTGTAGCTTGTTGTGAGAGCGCGTAATCTATAGCTAAAAGTTCAGGGGCCACGTGTTCAAGTGAGGCAACCGATACACCTAAAATAAGTGTGTCAAAATCAATACCATGGCGAAGTGTCACTGTTGGCAATGGGGTACCAAAGTGCTCTTGATACACCTCAGGCCAATTACTCCAAAATGACTCTAAATTGATTTGATATTCTTGTAATAAGTGCGCTTGTTCAGAGCTGATTTGCTCATACAGAGGCTCACTTGGCCAGCATGGCAGCTGTTTTACATCAATGAGCGGGTCATAATCTTGGCCAACTAAACTCACCTGTTGACAAAGCTCAATTTCACTTACCAGCTGTTCACCTTGGTCAGTTTGCCCTGCAGCTAAGTTAGTTAACTGATGGAAAAACTTAAACTTAACGCCGCGCTGCTTTAAAAGTTCATAAATTGGCCCAAAAATGACATCGCCCATCCCAGCTTGCATTTTCCACATCACGCCGCCTTTATAACAAAGACCTATACGTAACATGGCAAGGGCGGCAACGCCTGCTTCAACATTGGGTTTATTAAAGTCACCTTTAGGGTATGCGAACACCAAATCATAAAAGCCACGCACTGGCGCTGAATCGACACTGTAAGTTTTGTTAGCACCATTTTTTTCGAGCCACTGACGAAAGTCGTAGCAATTAATGACACCAAAACCGTCGCGATATACTTTGTCTTTAATCAACCCGGTGAGCATTGCAATCGCAAGATCGGCACAAATATAAAGTCTGCGCAGTTCTGGGTTGTCATCGAGCAAATCAATAACTTGGTCTTTAAACCAACGTTTTAACTTTCTGACGATGTACCAAATCACCAGTCGATCGGCCTGTTTATCTGTATGAGTGGCCTGCTTTTCGGTGAACTGCAGCAAATGAGTTATCAATGTTCGTGGGTTCGAGGCAATTTCAGTTGCGCCTGCTTCAATATCATCAATAAACTGCTTTGCGCCATTTAAATGGGTATCAATGTCTGCTTTGATTTCTTGGTACATGTGGTTGAGTAACGATTGATCCCGTGACTTTTTTGTCACTAAAGTGGTTTTAGCATCTTGCTGCTGACAAACATGCTCAATGCCTTCGGTCCATTTTTTTAGCCATGCTAATGTCATGGTGACAAAGTCCCACACTGTTATATCTAGGCTGCCATCAGCGGGGTTCCCTTCAACGGTAGGAAAATCTATCGGCCAAGTTTGCCATTCGTTATCAATAAACTCTTGTAAAGCAATAAAACTGTGTGGTTTAAATGCCTGCTGCCAAGTAGCCAATGAACAACTAGCTGGTCGATTGAGTGCGTTATACACCCCTTCTAAGGTGCGAAAGCTATTTACGTAGGCACCAAACCAAACATGTAAACCATGTTCTTCAATTCGCTGTCCAAAATGGGCGTTTCGGCCACTCGCCCCTTTACCACCAAGGCGCCACCCCTGTTGATAAATGGTAATCTCGCGCTGGCTTTGCCAATTAGCTTGCTCGGTTAAATACACTGCCGCGGTCATCGCTGCAACACCGCCACCGACAATGGTAATTTTTTCTTTTTCCATGGTTACCCCTGTACCGGTAACAGTTGTGTTGCGCCAAGCTGGTCAAAGTCCATATTGACGTAAAAGGGTAAATGAACCGCTTGTTTGCCAAGTGCAATGCCAAACATGTCATTCAGAGGAAAGCTCGCAAGGGCTTTTACATCCAAACTAAAATCATTGTGTAAAAGTTTTAATTGGTGAATTTTTTTGATTAACGATGGTGAGTGAACCACGCTTTGATAAACGGCTTTATCTCCTTGGCCATCGGGAAATTGTTTAAACAAAATCTGATCCATCTGCGGATGAATAAACCCGTCTAATAATTGTTTAAGAAGTGATAAATCAATGCCTTGAATTTGCGCATCAAATAAATCTGTCACGTGTTTAGAAAAATGCGATAAGTTATCGAGTAGGTTTTCCTTCGTGCTTGCCTGCGTTTGCTCAATGGTTAATAGCTCATGCATCGCTAATTTAGAGTCTGGGTTAAACACATCAAAACATTCTAAAGAAATGCTAAAGGCGCCCGCATCACTCACAGTCGCAGGCATTTGATATTCACAGAGGTATTTATTATAACCCCAGGCTTCTCGGCCATTAATTAAAGCATAAATGTTATTGACGCTAATAAATGCCGGATACCAATATAAATGACTAATGTCACCACCTTGCATTTTTGCGACTGGGAGCCAAATAATAATATCGGTTTCTTGCATCCAGCCATGATCTGAAAAAGGTGGCGTTAACGAAGAGATTTTTTCGATATCAGTGAAGGTAAGTAAACAATTACTCCCTAACACATTAAACGAGGTTGATTCGGTTGCTAGTAAATTTAAAGTTGCATCAACATACTGCTGCATTTTTTGCTCACACCCTGCAACAAAAAATCCGTACATTTGCGCATTGATCATTCGACAAGGTGGTTTAGCAACCGGGTTAGATAAGAAATGGCTGTAATTTGCTTGGTCCGTCATAGTTATTACTTATATTATTGTTTAGTAATGACTATAGACTAGTTTTTAATGGTTGGTGGTAACTTCTAGATGACAACTTTCTTTTAACAGTTGTTCTGTAAATTGCTGATAGCCAAACTGATTAAAATTTTCAGATAACGGATTCATAAAACCATGACCAAAGTCGGCTATTTCACAGCTCACCTTTGCTTTGCTTTTTAATGAAGCAACCACAGGCTTAATATCAAAATGCTCTTCACTGTGAGGAAAAATAAATCGACAAGGGACGTTAGCCTCAAGCTCAAGATGATGCCTGACTTGGGATGGATAAAAGGCAATAATTTTTTTAATGAATGAATTTTTTAACTCTGCTTGAGCTCGCCAAACGGCAGCAGCGCCTGCACTAAATGCAATAATCGTGGTTGGCTGACGAATAGTAGCCATTTTTAAATGTACTTTTTCAAAATAACTATCATGGCCGCATTGTGTTAAGAAATGCTGGTATTGAAACTGCTCATTTATAGGGAGCTGAATTTCTCCTTGGTAAGGGTCGCAAAGACTCACCTTACCTCGAAGCTGCTGGGCAAGCAGCGATAAATGCGCTGTTTTACCAAATATATCTGACACCAAAAGGTAATTCATAAGCATACTTCTTATTGTTATTTTGTGCCTAATCACAATACGCCTGTTTCTGTTAAACATCCAGAGATTATTTTTGATGTTTAAAAAATAAACCTTGCGCTTAGTTAATTCTTACAGTAATCTACTTGTCTGGTTTTTAGAAACCACGCGGTTAACCCCTTACCTTGATCCAGTAATTCCCGCATATTCGTATAAATACTTGCAACTTGTTTGCTAAATGACATTTTGATGAATTTTCAAATCATCACCAAACTGTCACAAACTTAGTCAACACTGTTAGCAAGACAACAAATGTCGGTCTGTATTTTTAAATGCCTTTTAAAGCTCTACAGACACTGACAAAAGAAAGAGTGAGTTTTATTATGTCATATAAATACAACGGATCTTTGATCCAGATCGCACATCCAGTGCAATCAATCTCGGTAAATAAACAGCGTGTAATTTTTAGTGACACGCAGGGCTTAAAAAATGCCATCTTCCAAAAGGCCAGTGATGCACGCCAATTTGTGAAGTGGTTAAAAGCCAACTAAACCCTACCGATAAACGCCAGCCAACAAGCTGGCGTTTTAGTTTTCACCACCAGCCTGCATATAGCTAAATTCCTGCTACACTTATATTTTAAGCCCACAAATAGGTAGTAAAAATGCGTTTTACGTGCTCTATTTTACTATTACTTTTCTGCCTCCCCGTTGCGGCAACTAAGCAACCGAAGTCAATCGAATGGATCATGGTTGATTTTGCTCCCTACTACATCATGAATGACAAATATGAAGGAACTGGTCGTGACGAAAGTGTGATCAAATTACTAGAGCAATTTCTGCCAGAGGTTTCATTTAAACGCACCCTATTGCCAGCCAGTCGCGCCGTGCATGAACTATCAAACCCACACAACAATTACTGTATGCTGTCGTTATATCAAAGCGAGCACCGTAAGCAGCATATTCAGTTTACAGAGCACACTTCAACAGTGGGTTTATCACCCTCCATTGCCATACGTAAAGAGTTAGCCACAAAACTTAAGTTAGACGTGACAAAACCCGTGTCTTTAAAATCGTTATTAAACGAAAAACACTTGGCATTAGGGGTATCAATGAGCCGCTCGTTTGGCGCCGATATAGATAGCGTGATTAACGAAAGCCATGACGCTAATATTATCTCACGCCCCGGCAGAGATACACTCGCAAGCTTAACTTATATGCTGCATAAGAAGCGCATTGATATATTACTTGGCTACCCAAGCGAGCATTACTATTTAGCGCACTCTATGGGCTTTGAAGATGACTTAACTCAACTATCACTTACTGAAGCACCAGTGCTAAGCGTTGGTTATATAGGTTGTACAAACAACGAACAAGGTAAAGAAACAGCAAAATTATTAGATGAAACCCTTGAAAAAATAGCGCATACAGATGCTTTTCATGATGTTTTAGTTCGCTGGTTACCCGATAATTTAAAGCCAATTTTAGAAAAGAGATTAAAAGATAGAAACGAAAGTGCCGCTCATTAAGCGGCACTTTTAAGTTTACCAACCCACATAGTTATGCGGATTGGCAGTCGTTTTATGGTACTTACTTACGCACACCTTCAATGAATAAACCAATATCAACATGCGTAGAAGCAGGGCCAAGATTGTAGTCGATACCATAGTCAGCTAATTTTAGGCTTGTTTCACCTTCAAAACCAACACGGTATCCACCCCATGGATCTTTACCTTCACCAATTTTATCAATTTCAAAAGTAATGGTTTTAGTGACACCATTTAAGGTAAATTCACCAGTAACATCTGCTTCGTCACCGTCTTCATCAAACTTGATTGAGGTACTTTTAAATGTTGCAGTTGGGTATTTATCAACATTTAAGAAGTCTTTACCGCGTAAGTGCTTGTCACGCTCAGCATGGTTTGAGTCGATGCTTTTAGTATCAATTGTTACATTGATTTTAGATGCATTAGGCGCTTTATCGTCATAGCTAAAATCACCTGAGAAAGTATTAAAACGACCATGTAACCAGCTGTAACCTAAGTGCTTAATTTTAAAAGTTACAAATGCGTGTGCACCGTCTGTATCAATAACGTAGTCAGCTGCATTTGCGTTAGCTGTTGAGAAAAGTGCAGCACTTAGTGCTGTGCCTAATAGTAATTTTTTCATATTAATCATCCTTCAATGGTTTGATCATTCTAATTAAGGTTTTATCTTTATCGATAAAATGATGTTTTAGTGCCCCTATAGCATGTAAAACAACCACAGCTATTAGCCCATACGCGGCATAAAAGTGAATTTTACCTGCAATATCTTCTTGGTTCGCGACCGACTCTGGTAATGCCGGTACAGCAAATAAATTAAATACTTCAATTGCACGGCCATCAGCCGTAGAGATTAAATAGCCTGATGTCACAATGACGATTAAAGCTAAATAAATTAGTTTATGAACTGAGTGAGCAACTAGATTCATTGCTTTTGAACTACCTGCAACAGGCTCAGGTTGGGTGCCTAACAATCGCCAACCAAAACGAAACAACAGTAATGCCGCTAAGGTAATGCCAACGCTTTTATGTAAGTCCATAGAGCCTTTGTACCATGCGTCGTAATAGGTTAGCTCAACCATATATACGCCTAAGCCAAACAAACCAAACACTCCAAGTGCCATTAACCAGTGCACTAAGATGGCCACCCAGCCATAACTTGACTTTGAATTCTTTAACATACTCATTTCCCATGAGAATCGTGAAACTAGGTACAGCTTAGCTTAGGATTGATGTAATGAAAATAGCGTAAAACGAACAGCTTCTGTGCGTATATGCACACCCAGTCAAAGGAGAAAGGTGAAAGTAGTAAGGGGAAAGTGGAAAGGAAAAAGACAGAAGGTGCTAGGTGCTAGGTGCTAGGTGCTAGCAATATTATGAATACTCGTTGATAAAAGCGTCTAATTCTTAACGTGATAAATTTTGAGTTTTACGCACAACCGTTTAATCACTCAACCCAATAAACTCAGCCGATTTCAAAAGAAGTAACACCGAAAATACGGTTTAATGGCAAGTTCGGACATTCACCGGTATACATTCTGGCGGTTTCGAACGACACCTGCATGTTGTACTTCTGTGCTAAAGCAACAGCAGCTTGGTTAATTTCTGGTGTATCAAGGAAAATAGCGTCGGATGCACTCGCTTTAGATTTTAAAGCAAGGAACAAAGATTCAGCCAATTCTGGTGAGTCGGCAAATAAGGGGCCAACTTTAAAGCCGTTCTGGCACTTGCGAATTACGCCGTATCCTGCCAGTTCCCCATTGTGCATTACGCCCAGAGCGTTGCACTGGGGTTGGCTTGACCATGCTTTGGTAAAGTTTGCTCTATTTACTGGGAAAAAAGCCTGTTCATATGCGTCAATAATTTCGAATGGCACAGTATTAAGATCAACAATGTCTGCATTTTGCGGTGAATTACCACCACCTATTCCTGCAAAACGGATATTGCGATAAGCCAGATTAAAACCAGATTTTTTGTAGTTCTCTTGCTGCTCCACCACACCATCAAGGCCAATATTCAACCCTTCAAGGCGCTTTAACGCGGCATTCCAAATTTGTATTCCGTAGCCTTTGCCTCGGTAATCAGGTTTAACAATGTAGAAGCCAATAAAGCCAAATACATCGTGGTAATTAATGGCAGAAATTGTAGCAATAGGTTCATCGTCTAGAAAACCAACCAGAAACCCTTCAGGATCAGCTGCAAAATAACACTCTGCATCATTAAGGCCTGGATTCCAACCTTCTGCTGCAGCCCAATCAATCATGAGTTCGACTTCCTTCTTGGTCATGGTTTTGATTGTAAAATGTTTACTTTGCATCTGCTTTCCTTATATTTTTCAGTCTACTCTGACAGCTAACTTAAAACTTACTGCTTAAAACCATTAACTTCTAGCTATTCGCTTTCTTCCACCAAACCAACATAAATCTGGCTATTGGCATCTACCTGAAAGCAGCTGATCAGGTTTTCTTTCACCAGCTCTAACATGGCGATAAAGCTTACTACAACACCACTTCTGCCCTCTTCTACCGTAAAAAGAGTATTAAAAGGCAACTGTGATTGAGCCTCTGAGAGTTTATCTAAGATTAAGCTCATCCGTTCACGGGTTGATAAAGCCTCTGCGGTAATATGATGGTGTTCAAATGTTTTGGCTCGGGCCATAACGTCGCTTAGTGCAACTAACAAGTCTTTCATGTCAACGTCAGGTAACAGTACCTCACGCTCACTGAATTCTGGCACCAGTGCTTCGGCAACAAAAATATCGCGGCCTTCGCGAGGAATTTCATCAAGATTTTCGGCGGCTTTTTTAAATTGTTCGTATTCTTGTAAACGTCTGACAAGCTCAGCTCGTGGGTCTTCTTCCTCTTCAATCTCTTCATGTTTTGGTAATAATAATCGTGATTTAATTTGTGCTAATAGCGCCGCCATCACAAGGTATTCACCTGCCAGCTCAAGCTGAAACTCGCTCATCATTTCAACATAACTCACGTATTGCTCAGTAATACTAAAAATAGAGAGCTCTAGCACATCGAGTTTATGTTTTTTGATTAAGTACAGAAGTAAATCGAGAGGACCTTCAAAGGTTTCTAAAATGATCTCTAGCGCATCGGGGGGAATATATAAATCTTCAGGTTTATCAACCACTGCTTTGCCATGCAAAAAAGCCAGTGGCAGCTTTTGCTGTACTGGCTCTTGTAAATTATCTGGCGCGTCAAGCTCTGGGCTAGTCAATGAAGTCTCTACTCAAATGGTTTAGTATCACCACAACCCACACGTAAGATTTCGATGCTATCATCCGACAAGTCAATTACTGTGGTTGCCTGTTCAGGAAGATAACCACCATGAATAATTAAATCAACTTGCTTTTCAATGCGATCGCGAATTTCATCAGGATCTGCCTCGGTATATTGCTCACCCGGTAAAATTAAAGAGCACGACATTAACGGTTCACCTAATTCAGCCAATAAAGCACAGGTGATTGGGTGTTCGATAACACGAATACCAATGGTTTTTTTCTTTTCGTTTAATAAACGCTTTGGTACTTCTTTAGTGCCTTTAAAGATGAACGTATAAGGCCCAGGGGTGTTATTTTTAATCAATCTGAATAACTGATTATCGACGCGAGCATAGGTAGATAGTTCCGATAAGTCACGGCAGACCAAAGTAAAGTTATGGTGTTTTTCAATACCACGAATACGTTCAATGCGCTCTTTTGCTTGCTTATTACCAATGCTACAGCCAAGTGCGTAACCCGAATCGGTTGGGTATACAATAACACCGCCCTGCTTGATAATATCAACCGCTTGGCTGATTAAGCGTGGTTGCGGATTATCTGGATGAATATGAAAAAACTGACTCATTACACGCTCCTATTGCCCTTCCCATGCTTGCCAAACCCCTTGGCAATCTTTTGGTAAGTATAAATTTTTACCTAACTCCAACCAACTGGTCGGAAAATGAAAATCTGACCCTTGTGACGCAAGTAAGCCATATTCACGACTCAGTTCACCTAAAAACTGGCGCTCACTGGGTGCTTGCTGTGGTTGTGCAACTTCCATCGCATCGCCACCTGCGTCTTTAAACTCAATAATTAACTTACGTAGCCACTTGTTAGACATTTGATAACGCCCAGGATGAGCAAGAACGGCAACCCCACCGGCTTGGTGAATGGCAGCAATTGCTGTTTGCATATCACACCAACTACTTGGTACATAGCCTGTTTTTCCTCGCCCTAAGTACTTTTTAAATACCCCAGGAAAGTTTTTAGCAACACCACGCTCAATCAGCGCTCGGGCAAAATGCGCGCGTGTGATCTGGGCGTTTTCAGCAAATGTCCTTGCTTGGTCATAAATGCCTTCAAAACCATTTTTCGCAAGGCGACGACCTATCTCTAAAGCGCGCTCTTCACGCTTACCTTGTTGCGCTTGTAATAATGACAACAGTGCGTCATTTTCGTCATCAACATTTAAGCCAACAATATGAATTTCAAAGCTTTCCCATTTTGTTGATACTTCAACGCCAGCAATTAATTTAAGCGGTAAATTATCATTTGTAATGACTTGGCGAGCAGGTTTTATCGCACTTAACGTGTCGTGATCGGTAATTGCAAACACATCTATGTTTTTCTCAACCGCGCGGTGTAACAATTGCTCGACTGATAGCTGACCATCTGAGTATGTGGTGTGGCTATGTAAATCGTATTTTATCAAAGGGAAAGACTGCTTTACGTAAGTTCTTGAATCAATGATGTGAGTATAACAAAAATTTACTGCGAGAGCGTGATTATCTTATATAGCTGTGTGTTTTACCCTCATAAATGGGCAATTGCGATGGGTAAATGCCGAACTCGTACTAATATGTAAATTAATACTTGACAGTATCCGCTTAGGTACGCTTTACTGTATGCACTTTCAGACACGTTAAATAAGCAATAACAATGAACAAAACAATTCAAATCACAATTTGGTGGTGGCACTCGTAACTAGCGGGTGACGAATTGTCGTGTCTAACGATTTCAAAACCCGCTCATATAGCGGGTTTTTTTATATCTAAATTTTAAGGTTTTATAATGAATTACATAGCAACTCTTACACATCATTGGTGGTGGCGCCTGGCTTAGCGGGACGGTAAGGGTCTATCTAATTTATAGGCATCTTTATACGAACCCCGCCAAGCATCGCTTCGCGGGGTTTTGTTTTTTAAAGAGTTTTTGGGAATGAGGGAGAATGAGGTTTGATTTTTAGTCATATAACAACGACACCGGGTGAAGTAACCAGTATCACTCAAGTGCGCGACTACATCAGTAGCCCACTTGCGTTATACAGTTTACTCGATAAGCCTAATTCACTGCTGTTAGAGTCTGCTGAAATTGATTCTAAAGACAGTGTAAAAAGTCTAATTTTGGTTGACTCAGCGCTACGTATTGTTTGCCAAGGCAAACAGGTCACACTCACTGCACAGTCAAATAATGGCAAGCAATTACTGCCTTATTTACAAACTCATGTGCAAAACTGCTCTGCAGAGCTTGTAGAAGATACATTAACGTTAACCTACAACGAGGTAGCAAGCGACATTGATGAAGCCAGTAAATTAGTAGCAGATAACGCATTTAGCGCGCTACGTAGCTGTATTAACAGTATTAAAAGCACCACAGATAACCCATTTTCTGTGTTCTTAGGCGGTGTATTTGCCTACGACATGGTTGCTAATTTCGAAACTCTTTCTGATGTGCCTGACGGCGAAAACAGCTGCCCAGATTATGTTTTCTACCTCGCCGAAACGTTAGTTGTCATCGACCATCAAGCAAAAACAACCGAGCTAATTGGCAACGTATTTAACGGCCCTGAAGTCCATGCAAACTGCTTTGAGGTTGGTCAACAGTTAGAGCGTTTAAATGCCGTATGTGACAATGCACAAAGCTACCAAGGGCAAAAGCAAACAGGCTCAAACCCAATTTCTGTTGATGTTAGCGACGAGCAATACTGCGAACATGTCATCAAGTTAAAAAATAACATCGTTGATGGCGATATATTCCAAGTTGTGCCATCACGTACTTTTTCTCTCGCCTGCCCTGACTCACTTCATGCTTACAGCCAATTAAAACTACAAAACCCAAGCCCATATATGTTTTACATGCGCGATGAAGAGTTCGTGTTATTCGGCGCATCACCCGAGTCAGCCCTCAAATATTGCGCAGAGAGTAAACAAGTTGAGGTATACCCTATTGCCGGCACTCGCCCTCGTGGCAAGTTTGCTAATGGGCAAATTAATCCAGACCTAGACAGCCGCATTGAGCTTGAACTTCGCAACGACCAAAAAGAACGTGCCGAGCACCTTATGTTAGTTGATTTAGCAAGAAATGATGTAGCCCGTATTAGCGTACCAGGCACACGTCACGCTAAAGAGTTATTAAAAGTAGACCGCTACTCACAAGTGATGCATTTAGTTTCACGCGTGGTGGGTACTTTAAAACCTGAACTCGATGCGCTACATGCTTACCAAGCTTGTATGAACATGGGCACCTTAGTGGGTGCACCTAAAGTACGCGCTGCTGAGTTAGTTCGTCAAACCGAACAAAAACGCCGCGGCAGCTATGGAGGTGCAGTGGGTTATTTAACGGGCGATGGCGCCATGGATAGCTGCATTGTTATTCGCTCTGCCTTTGTTAAAAACGGCACGGCCTACGTGCAAGCAGGTGCAGGTGTGGTGTTTGATTCAGATCCACAATCAGAGGCCAATGAAACCCGCGCAAAAGCACAAGCTGTGATCACTGCGATTCAATCGACTTACGAGGCACAATAATGACGACAACATCAGCCTATAAAATCTACTTTTTAGATAACTTTGATTCATTTAGTTATAACTTAGTCGATGAACTTTCTATGTTAGGGTGCCAGTTAGTGGTATACCGTAATAACATCAGTGCACAAAGCATCTTTGACAAAATGAGCCAAGAGACAGTGCCTGTATTATTAGTACTTTCACCTGGCCCTGGCGCACCATCTGATGCGGGTTGTTTAATGGAGCTCATTGAACTGTGTAAAGGTCGCTTCCCTATGCTGGGTATCTGTTTAGGGCAGCAAGCACTAACACAAAGCTACGGTGGGGTTATTGGTCATGCAGGCGAAACTGTGCACGGCAAGTCATCAATTATTTCGTTGACTGAGCAACCAGTATTCGCGGGTATGGGCGATAAAATGCCGGTTGCTCGTTATCATTCATTAATGGCAACCAAAGTCCCTGATGACGTTGAAGTAATTGCTTGTTATGAAAATATTCCGATGGCAATTTACCATCAACAAGATAATGCCCTTGGCTATCAGTTTCATCCTGAATCAATTTTAACGCCAAATGGCGCATTGCTATTACAACAAAGCATTGAATTTTTAACCGCACGCGTGCAGTAGAGGAATAACATGGAAGCAACAACTCAAACCCAGTTAAACCAATTATTAGCAAAGCAAGATTTATCATTTTCGCAAGCAACTCAATTGTTTGACGCCATCATGAATGGCCAGCTTAATGATATTGAATTAACGGCTGCACTTATCGCCCTAAAACTAAAAGGCGAAACAAGTGATGAAATTGCCGGTGCTGCGGCATCAATGCGCGCCAATGCAGTGCCATTTCAAACCAGCAAAACCTTACTTGCTGATAGCTGTGGTACCGGTGGCGATGGCTCAAACACAATTAATATTAGTACCACGGCTGCTATTGTTGCTGCCGCTGCGGGCATCAACATGGTCAAACATGGTAATCGCAGTGTGTCGAGTAACTCGGGCTCTGCAGATTTACTTAAAGCCTTGGGTATCAATATCGATATGAGCCCTGAGCAAGCTGCCCATTGTTTAGACAATACCGGCTTTACATTTTTATTTGCACCGCATTATCACAGTGGTGTACGCCATGCGATGGGCGTGCGTACGGCCCTTAAAAGCCGCACAATTTTTAATATCCTAGGGCCACTGGCGAACCCTGCTGCCCCTGAGGTGCAATTGCTTGGTGTTTATGACCCTTCGCTGTGTTTACCAATGGCCGAAACCCTAAAAACCCTTGGCACAAAACGCGCTATGGTGGTTCACGGTGCAGGCACTGACGAAATTGCCTTACACGGAACAACCAAAGTGGTTGAACTTAATAACGGTGAACTGAGTGAATACACGCTAACAGCGAGCGATTTTGGTCTTGCAAACTATTCACTTGAACAACTAGCAGGCCAAGGCCCAGAATATAACGCAAAAGCAAGCTTAGCGATTTTACAAGGTCAAGGTGAAATGGCGCATAACGCAGCCATTATAGCCAACGTTGCCGCTCTTCTTTATTTAACCGATAAAGCAAGTGATTTAAAAGCAGCCGCAGATCAAGTAAGCGAATTATTAGCATCAGGCAAAGCGATGGACACATTGAACGCAATTATTGAGGTAAGTCATGGCTAACGTGTTAGACAAAATTGTTGCCGACAAACGTATTGAATTAGAACAAAGAAAAGCACAGCGCCCGCTTGAGTCATTCATTAGCGAGGTTGTGCCAACCAAGCGAGACTTTGAAGGCGCATTAGCAGCAACCGGTACACAGTTTATTTTAGAATGTAAAAAGGCCTCACCGTCAAAAGGACTTATTCGCGAACCATTTAATTTAGACGAAATTACATCGGTTTATAAAAAGTACGCAACCTGTATGAGCGTACTAACAGATGAAAAATATTTCCAAGGCAGCTATCAGTACCTTGAGTATGTGCGCAGCCAAGTTGAACAGCCGCTTATTTGTAAAGACTTCTTTATTGATGAGTACCAAGTATATTTAGCACGCTTATCTGGTGGTGATGCCATTTTATTAATGCTCTCAGTCCTTGATGACGAGCAATATTTAGCGCTTCATAAAGTGGCTGACTCTTTAAACATGTCAGTACTGACAGAAGTCAGTAATGAGCAAGAAGTAAGCCGTGCTCTGGCACTTAATGCCAGCCTAATTGGTATTAATAACCGCGACCTTCGTGATTTAAGCACTGATCTTGCAACAACTGAGCGTTTACGTCAGCTTATCCCAAATGACAAAGTGGTAATTTCAGAGTCGGGCATTTATACCCATAAAGATGTAAAACGCCTTGCACCATTGTGCGATGGCTTTTTAATTGGCAGCTCATTAATGGCTGAGCGCGACTTAGAAGCCGCATGCCGTAAAGTCATTTTAGGTGAGAACAAAGTGTGCGGTTTAACCCGTTTACAAGATGCGATGGCAGCCTACGCCAGTGGTGCTGTGTATGGTGGCTTAATTTTTTATCCTAAGTCACCGCGTTATGTCGATATCGACTGTGCCAAGCAAGTTACGCAAAGTGCCCCGCTCGCGTATGTGGGTGTGTTTGTCAATGCACCTCTAGAACAAGTGGTCGATTATGCACAAAGCTTAAAATTAGCTGCAGTGCAATTACATGGCGATGAGAATAACGAGTATATTCAAAGTCTCAGAAAGCAATTACCGCTTGGCTGTGAAATTTGGAAAGCCCAAGCCGTTAAAGGCGAATTACCCAAACCGCTTGAAGGGGTTGACCGCCATTTGTACGACACTTACAGCAAAAGCCAAAAAGGCGGCACAGGCGAAGCATTTGATTGGTCTGTGCTTGAGACGGCAACCGTGCCGTTTATGTTAGCCGGGGGTTTAAACCCAGAAAATATTCACGCAGCGCTTTATCGCGGTGCTAATGGTCTTGACCTAAATTCTGGCGTTGAAGCGTCAGCGGGTAAAAAGTGCCAAACAAAATTACAAAATGCGTTTTCGCATATCAGAAATTATTGAGGTTAGAATGCAAAATCCAGCTTATTTCGGTGAAT
Source organism: Pseudoalteromonas sp. PA2MD11 (assembly GCF_017808125.1). NCBI lineage: Bacteria > Pseudomonadati > Pseudomonadota > Gammaproteobacteria > Alteromonadales > Pseudoalteromonadaceae > Pseudoalteromonas > Pseudoalteromonas sp. PA2MD11. The sequence continues at coordinate 31,769 of NZ_JADKNF010000015.1, read as the reverse complement.
TCGGTGGTATGTTTGTACCACAGCTGCTTGTGCCAGCACTCAAGCAACTAGAAGCAGAGTTTAATAAATCGCAAAACGATCCTGCTTTTCAGGCTGAGTTTGAAAAACTATTAAATGAGTACGCAGGTCGCCCTACACCATTAACACTGACACGTAACTTAGTTAAAAATCCTAAGGTAAAACTGTATTTAAAGCGTGAAGATTTACTCCATGGTGGTGCGCACAAAACCAATCAAGTACTTGGTCAAGCACTCCTTACCAAACGTATGGGTAAAAAAGAAGTCATTGCAGAAACAGGTGCCGGCCAACACGGTGTTGCAACGGCCCTAGCCTGTGCCCTACTAGGCTTAAAATGCCGTATTTACATGGGTGCAAAAGACGTTGAACGTCAGCAACCAAATGTATTTCGTATGAAACTAATGGGCGCAGAGGTTATTCCTGTCACAGCAGGCTCTGGTACCTTAAAAGATGCCGTAAACGAAGCCCTTCGTGACTGGTCAGCAAATTACAAAGATGCTCACTACTTACTAGGCACTGCAGCAGGCCCTCACCCATTCCCAACCATGGTGCGTGAGTTCCAAAAAATGATTGGTGAAGAAGCAAAACAACAAGTACTGAAAGCTGAAGGCCGCTTACCGGATGCTGTGCTTGCTTGCGTGGGTGGTGGCTCTAACGCGATAGGTATGTTCACAGACTTTATTGATGAGCCAAGCGTAAAATTAATTGGTGTAGAGCCAGCTGGTAAAGGCTTAGATACCCACCAGCATGGTGCAACCTTATGTAAAGGCACAAAAGGCATTTTACACGGTACCTATACCTATATTATGCAAGATGATGATGGTCAAATTGAAGAGTCTTACTCTGTATCAGCAGGCCTTGATTACCCTGCTGTTGGTCCACAGCATGCGCACTTACATGAAACTGGCCGTGCAGAGTACGTAGGTATTACCGATACTGAAGCACTTGAAGCATTCCAACTACTGGCTAAGAACGAAGGGATTATTCCAGCGCTTGAATCAAGCCATGCCCTCGCATATGCCCTTAAATATGCCGAGCAACAAACCGAAGACACCATTTTAGTGGTTAACCTAAGCGGTCGAGGCGATAAAGATTTAGCTCACGTACACAGTGTTTTATCAGAAGGAGGCGCACTATGAGCCAGACTAACCGTTACGGACAACTGTTCGCCACATTAAATGAAACAAACCAAGGTGCTTTTGTACCCTTTGTTACGATTGGCGATCCTAATAAAGAACTGAGCGTAGAAATCATCAAAAGTTTAATTGATGGCGGCGCCGATGCCCTTGAGCTAGGGATTCCATTTTCAGATCCGATTGCAGATGGCCCAGTGATCCAAGCGGCCAACATTCGTGCACTTGATGAAAACATCAATACCCAAGATTGCTTCGATATCATCAAGCAAGTGCGCCAGTACAATGCCGATATTCCAATTGGCCTGTTATTGTATTCAAACTTAGTGTTTAAACGTGGCATTGAGAAGTTTTATCAAGATGCTAAAGAAGCCGGTGTCGATTCAATTTTAGTGGCTGACGTGCCGCTACATGAATCAAAGCTATTTCGCCAAACAGCAATGAAAAATGGCATCGACCCAATTTTTATTGCTACACCGAATGCTGATGATGACACTTTACGAGAGTGTGCGTCATATGGCCGTGGTTACACATACCTTCTTTCACGCGCAGGTGTGACAGGCACAGAAACCAAGGCACAAATGCCAGCAGACTCATTAGTTAAAAAACTAAAAGATTACCATGCTGCACCGGCATTATTAGGCTTTGGTGTATCAACACCGGAAGATGTTAAATCAGCACTCGATTCAGGAGCCGCTGGTGCGATTTCAGGCTCTGCGGTTGTTAAAATTATCGAGGCAAACCTTGATGATCAAGCAGCAATGCTAACTGGTTTAAAAGAGTTTGTAGCTAGTATGAAAGCAGCTACAAAGTAAGTTTGTTTTTATTACTTAAAAAAGGGCCATGTAGGCCCTTTTTTGTGCTTAACAATCTATGATTAATGATGGCGGTGCACACCCTCTTTAATCTCTTCGATAAACTTACGATTAAAGGCTTCCAGGTCGGCTGGACTCCGGCTTGTAACTATGCCCTCATCAACACACACCTCTTGATCAACCCAATTAGCTCCTGCATTGATTAAATCAGTTTTAATACTTGGGTATGAGGTTACTTTGCGGTCGCGTAGTTTATTAATTTCGGCTAATAACCATGGACCGTGGCAAATCGCGGCGATGGGCTTGTTTTTACCGGCACTGAAAAAACCATCAACAAATGCTTTTGCTTCGCTATTTTGACGTAACGTATCTGGGTTGAATAAGCCACCAGGAAGCAGTAACGCGTAATACTCTGCAGAGTCTGCTTCACTAACTACACGGTCAACACTGACTCGCTCCCCCCATTGGTTTTCATCCCATGCGGTGATATCGCCACGCTCAAGTGACACAACTTCGACAAGTGCACCCGCTTCTAATAATGCGCTTCGTGGTGACAATAGCTCGCTTTGCTCAAAACCATTGGTTGCAAGAATGGCAATCTTTTTACCATTCAGTTGGCTATTTAAATTTGACATGTTATCTCCTTATTTAGGTAAACCTAAACGATTAACAGCAGACAACATGCCAAACTTAATAGATTGAAAATATTGAATAAATTTCAGGTATTCTATTTATGCTCTGTAAATACTACAACAGCTTTGCAAATCCTGCTTATAAACCGTCTTTGAGTGCTTTAGCAGGTTTAAAAACTGGCTTGTTAGCGCCTTCTATTTCAATTTCTTCACCGGTTTGTGGGTTGCGTCCTTTGCGTGCTGGGTAATAACTCAGAGCAAACGTACCAAAGCCATTAATTTGCACTTGATCGCCCTCAGAAAGAGACTTTTCGATAGCATTTAACATGCTGGTTAAGGCAGCTTGAGTGTCTTTTTTTGTTAATTCACTGTGGGCAGCCATTTGCGATACTAACGCGGCTTTATTCATAAAAGTGCTCCAAAATACGCCGCTTAATCATCTGAGGTTAAGCGGAAAAAGATAAGGTAAAACAACCTAAACGCAGGTTTAGGCCAGATTGGCTCGGGAGGCTAAGCTTTCAGGGCTGCTAAGTCAACCTTGTATCTTGCACGATAACTTGATACAACCCAGTATCTTTTTAAATTAGAGCATTTGTAAATTTATGCATGCGATTATTGAATACATCCCGCTGATTTTATTTTTTGCGGTTTTCAAGTTAGTTGATATTTATTGGGCAACAGCCTTGCTGATGCTAACCACCTTAATTCAAGTTGCTTACTGTTATTTTAAAGATGGTAAAGTGCCAACCCGTCACTGGGTGTTTTTTGCCATAGCGGTGGTGTTAGGTACCCTCACCTTAGTGTTCCACGACGAGCAGTTCGTAAAATGGAAAGCCACCATTGTGTATGCCATTTTCAGTGTTACTTTGCTGGTAAGCCGCTATGTACTCGGCAAAAACTTAGTGAAAAAAGCACTAAGCTCGATTTTAGAAAATGCCTCTGAGAGTAAGCAAGAAATCAATGTACCTGAAGCGCTATGGAATAAGCTTAACCTGTTTTGGGTTGCGGTGACTGCTGGTATCTCGGCGCTGAATATCTACATTGCCTATAACTTCTCGCTCGATTTTTGGGTTAACTTTAAAGTGTTTGGCTTAATGGGCATTACCTTTGTTTGCGTGTTAGCAACGATCATCACCCTATTCAAATACTTACCAGAAGATGACGAAGAGAAAGATCCAAAGCAATCTTAATGTCATAAATCTGTCGTCTTAGCTTGTTAGCGTAAGCAAAAAACACGCTGAGACGACATTGAACGCTAACCAATACCGCTGGCTTGAATTTACCCTCATATTTGTTTCTCTGCCGCTATTAGGCTTTTTTCTTCGTGCCTATCTCGCTAACTGGCTTATTCCTGCCCTTATTATTTTAATGGCCGTGTGCGGCATGTTGCTTTTATCTGATCCCCATTTTAAACGCTTTCGTTTAACAAGCCTTGGGCAATTTAGTGCGGTAAAACGTCGCTTATTTAGTTTCTTCTTTTTAGGGGCGCTATTCTCTGGAATGTTTTACGGGATTATGAATCAAGAAAACTGGTTTTCACTGCCACGAAACTCATTTAACGATTGGCTAATGTTGTTATTGCTCTACCCTATTTTATCGGTGATGCCGCAAGAACTTATTTTTAGAACCTACTTTTTCCATCGCTACAAACGCATTATGCCAAGTAAAACGGTGCGTATTATTGTCAGCGCATCGGTGTTTGCGTTGGCGCATATTGTCTATGCGAATGTTTTGGCTGTACTGTTGGCTTTTTTAGGGGGGCTGCTGTTTTCTTACACCTATGCGCAAAGCCGCTCAACCTTCGTGTGTGTGATTGAACACAGTTTATGGGGACTTTGGATGTTTACCCTTGGCTTGGGTGATGTGCTCGATGCGGGGGCCTTTTAATTTAATAGGCATAAAAAAGCCGCGCAAAGTGCGCGGCTAAGTATTGAACTGGTCTTTAAAATCCGAAAATACTAAATGCAAAAAACTTAGTCGCCACCGTATTTACAAAAATTAGTAATAAAATGGCAGGGATAAACGTTGATAGTGAGAAGTTCACATACTTCTCTGTGAAGCTGCCAATATAGCCTTCACAGCCTTGGCTTAGCTCTGCCGACAAGTTTGCTTTTTTCCAACGATACATAACGAATAAACACACCATTAAACCGTTAAGCGGTAAAATTGTGTCGTAAAACACATCATAAACAATATCAAATAAGCTCTTATCTGCACCGCCATAGCTAACAAACTTTGTAAGCGAGTCAACCATACCAAATGACATTGTACACAGCACAGTTAAAACACCTGTAGATAAAGTTAAGATAGCCAGTGCTTTTTTACGGCTAATGCCTTTGCGGTCGCTTAAAGTCGCTGTTGGCACCTCTACAATTGATACAAGTGACGTAATTGCAGCAAAAAAGACAAGTAAGAAGAATACAAACGCAACAATTGATGCACCCACGTAGCCAATATCAGCTTGTAACGCTAATAAAATTTTTGGTAGGTAGACAAAAATCATCGATACTGACGAATCTGATAAATTACTAGGGTCAGTATCTGGGTTAAAACTGAAAATAGCTGGAAGCACCATTAGACCAGCAATGAATGCCACCATCGAGTCAGTGACTGCAACCATTTTTGCACTACCAACAATGTCATCTTTCTTAGAAATATACGATGCATAGGTCATTAAGATACCCATACCCAGTGACAACGAGAAAAACGCTTGAGCTAATGCACCATTTAATACGCTGGCATCCATTTTTGAAAAGTCAGGAACAACATAGTACTTAACACCGGCCATTGCGTTATCAAGAGTTAGTACGTATACAACCAACGCGGTGAGTAGTACAAATAAAGCTGGCATCATAAACTTAGCCGCTTTTTCAATACCTTCTTTAACACCGCCCACTAAAATCAAGTTAACGATGATGGCAACCACGGCCATATAACCAAACACGGTGTAGCTATTGATAAAGGTGCCAAAATTATCCGGCTGCGCTAAGGCATCTAGATTACCAAAAGCGGTTTGCGATAAATAACCGAAAATCCATACCGTGATCACCATGTAAAAAACAGCAATCATAAATGGCGTTAATACAGCTAAAAAGCCAGCAAAGTTCCATTTTGGATCATTACCCGCTAAAAATTTGTATGAACCTAGTGGATCTTTTTGCGCTTTACGACCCATGGCCATTTCAGCCATCATCACTGGCAAACAGATAAAAATGACAAACAATGCATAGACTAAAAGGAAAGCACCACCGCCGTTTTTTGTGGCTGAAACAGGAAAACCTACTAAGTTTCCGATACCTACAGCAGAACCGGCTGCCGCTAAAATAAAACCGAGGCGGGAGCTAAAATGCTCGCGTTTTTCGCTCATTTAAAAACCTTATTATTATTTTCTCAACCCAGCGACTCTACCAGTGTTACACCGCGTATTTCAAGCTTTATAAGTTAAAGTTATATGGGTTTGTGTAAAGATTATTACGCGAATAATCTCTCGTCTATTGCTAAGAATATGCTACTATTTTTTAAAAATAACATTGAGAACACACCATGCTGTATATGATTTATTCAACGGATGTTGAAAATAGTTTAGAAGCTCGCAAATCTGCACGTCCTGCTCACTTAGCACGCCTTCAAGAATTAGACGATCAAAACCGTTTATTTACGGCAGGCCCATTGCCAGCCATTGACAGTGAAGATCCAGCTGACGCTGGTTTTACTGGTTCATTAGTGGTTGCTGAGTTTGAGTCGTTAGAAGCAGCACGTGAATGGGCTGCAAACGATCCGTATATTGCGGCGGGTGTTTACGACAACTCAGTCGTAAAACCATTTAAGAAAGTATTTGGTTAACCTCTGAACTTAACTGAACCAATAATTCAGTGTTTGTTCACGGCTTATTAACTAAGATTTGGCTATTGAATTACAGAATTTAACGTAATTACTTGAATTTTAGTTAATTGGTTAATTAAACTAAATGGGTCTGGTTTAGGAGTTCCCCGTCATGCGCATATTATTAGCCTTCAGTTTTAGTCTTTTATTTGCATTATCAAGCTTTCATGCTGATGCCAATAAGAAACAAGCCCAAGAGGTGACTAAAAAGCAGGCTGTGACGATCGCCAAAAAGTCTGAAGACGGCCGAACCCTAAAAATCACAGAGCAAGATAAAGTATTTACCGTAAGAATTTTAAAAACGAACGGCCACGTGGTTGATGTCCATGTGAACAAAAAGACTGGCGAAGTGAAAAAGGATTAAGAATGCGAATTTTAGTTATTGAAGATGATTTACACTTAGCAGATAACCTTCGTAATGCCCTAGAAAAAGAGCGTTACAGCGTTGACCTTTGTCACGATGGTGAAGCTGGTTTATTCCATATTACCGAATACCCGCTAGATATGGCGGTAGTCGATTTAGGCTTACCTAAAGTTGATGGTATTGAACTAATTACCAAAGCACGCGCACAAGGTATTACCATTCCTATTTTGATTTTAACGGCACGTGACCGTTGGCAAGATAAAGTAGAAGGCTTAGATGCTGGTGCAGATGACTACCTAACTAAACCTTTCCACGTTGAAGAGCTAATTGCCCGCTGTAATGCGCTTATCCGCCGTAGCGCCGGTAAAGCAAACCCAGAAATGACAGCTGGCCCTATTAAAATTCATACTCGCTCACAGCAAGTATGGGTTAACGATAAAGAACTTAGCTTAACGGCATACGAATACAAAGTTTTAGAATACCTAATGGTTAATCCACAAAAGGTAATTTCTAAATCTGAACTCACAGAGCACATTTACGACCAAGACTTTGACCTTGATTCAAACGTAATCGAAGTTTTCGTATTGCGTTTACGTAAGAAGCTTGACCCTGATGGTACCCTTAACCCAGTTGAAACATTACGCGGCCGTGGTTATAGGCTTAAAAGTCAGTGGTAGCATCGCAAATACCGCTTAAAGTAAGACAAGGATTTATCCTTGTCTTTGTTTTATTAGTCGCCCTACCAATTCTGTTTTTCTCAATTGGTAAGGCTTACTACGCCTCTTTGGTCGAAGCGACCGAAAAAACCCTCGAAGCTCACTTATATTCATTAATTTCTGAAGTTGATTTCACTGAACGTGGCATTGTTATGCCTAGCACCATCTTAACGCCAGAGCTAAATCGATTAAACTCAGATACCTACGCGATGGTTTATCGCGGTGACTTACCAGTTTGGTATTCTGAATCGGCTACTAATATCAATTTTATTCCTGATAACTTTGAAGCCCCAGCTGGCTCTGCGGATTTTCGTCGGGTTGAATACAACAATACCGTATATTGGCAATTAACCCTTACCGTTATTTTAGAAAACATTGACCAATCAGAGCATGCACGTTTTATCCTATTAAAGCGTAATGATGCCCTACTGAGGTTGATGGATGGCTTTAAACAGACACTCGTAAATTGGATGTATGTCATGGGAGTGTCCATTGCTGCATTCATGGCGATTGGTTTTGTTTGGAGTGCAAGACCATTGCAACGACTCGATAAAGAAATTAAAGCCATTGAGTCGGGTGATAACCAACAAATTAAAGGTCTTTACCCGGTTGAACTACAAACTATTAAAGCCGATTTAAACTTATTGCTTGAATCGCAGCAACGCCAAAAAGAGCGTTACCGTGCTTCGTTGAGCGACCTTGCTCATGCATTAAAAACGCCTTTGGCAGTGCTTAAATCAAGCCCTTTAGCCAATGATGCGGATGCACAAGAGCAGCTAGACCGAATTAATGTGATGATCGAACACCAGTTAAAGCGCGCTGCAACAGGTGCGTCTGACACCTGGAAGAAACAAACTCATATCAAGCCTGTTATTGATTCAATCCTAAGCGCGATGAGCAAGGTTTATCGCGACAAAGATATTATTTTTACCTCTGAGGTTAGTGAAAAAGACTATTTCTTAGGTGATAAAACAGATTTGATGGAACTACTTGGTAATTTAATCGATAATGCCTGTAAAGCTTGCCGTTCACAGGTCGATATAAAGGTTAAGCAGAACAAAAAGTTAACCCTCAGTATAAGTGATGATGGCCCAGGTGTCCCTGAGCACAAGCGTGAATCATTACTGACTCGCGGTACCAGACTCGATACCTATGAAAGTGGCCACGGTGTCGGCATGGCTATCGTGTCGGATTTAGTCAACTCGTATAATGGCACCTTAACCATTAAAGATGCAGAGAAACTAGCCGGTGCTGAGTTTATATTAGAGTTTAATTACCATGATAAAAAATAAAACATCAATACTCGTTAAGGGCAGCTTTCTAGCTTTAATTGTGAGTGCATCGCATGCTCAAGCAGAGCAAACGTGTGAGCTTGCTAGCAACAATACCGATGACACCAAACGCTATATTCAATGTCTTGATCAAGTTATCGCCGATCTGCAGCGCGACCAAAAGATGTGGATTAATAAGCTCACTATGGATCTTGAGAAAATCAAAGAAGATAGCGGTAACAGCCAATTGCTACCGATTTTTAATCGCAGCATCAAGAACCAGGAGCGTTATTTAGAAGACAGCTGTCGTTGGCGTTATCTACAAAAAATGCCAAATAGTACGAAAGCCGCTATTGCCTACAAACAATGTGAAATTGAGATCCTAAAAAACCATGTGCAGGTTTTACAGCGACCTCTAAAGTAATAGCAACTCAAACAGTTTGAGAAGTAAAAAGGCGCTTAAGCGCCTTTTTATACCAATTCGCTTAATTAAGTGGTCTATTTTGAGGCAAGAAAACCTCGTTGATAGCAAGGCAAAAATTTCGTTATTTAGTTGTTCTAAATCAGAAATTTTTAACGCAGATAGCGACAGGTTTAATCCCTCAAAATGATTAAGTATTATTGCGGATTGGTATTACTCTTCAAGTTTTAGCTCTTCGCCATTGCCAAGCAAGGTAGCTAACCATCGCCCTTCTTGACTAGTCTCTAAAGCTATTTTAACTATCATGGTTAATGGGACTGACAACAACATGCCCACGGTCCCCATCAGCCAGCCCCAGAATATTAACGATAAAAACACCACCAGCGTCGATAAACCCAACCCTTTACCCATAAAGCGCGGTTCAACAATGTTACCCATGACGGTGTTAATAACCAAATATCCGCCAGCAATAAACCCTGCAACCAGTGGGCCTTGAGTTATCAAAGCAAGTAACACAGGAGGCACCGCAGCAATGATAGAGCCTATGTTTGGAATGTAATTAAGCATGAACGCCACTACACCCCAAAGTACAAAGTAATCAACATCAAGTGCCCACAGCATAAAGCCTGCAAGCATACCTGTGCCTAAGCTAACTAGCGTTTTAATAGCCAGGTAAGAATTAATTGAATCTAAAAAGCGATCAACCTGCTGCATTTTCATTTCAGGATCGTCCAATGCTAAATGCACTTTTTTGCTCAGCATAGGCCCTTCAAATAACATGAATACCACGGTTAGGATGATCAAAAACAAGTTCGCCATCACCCCACCAAGGCCTGTGAGCATGTTGGTTGCAACATCAATCATTTTGCCCGGATCGAATAAAGAAATAATCTGTTCTTTATCAATCAGGATGTTATAACTCGCTGCAACATTAACCACCCAGACAAATTCTTCTTTTAGTTGTGCTTTGTACTCAGGCAGCTTTTCAGAGAAATCGGTCATCGATTGCCCAACCAACCCGGCAAGGCTTATCCCTACACCGACAATCATCAACATCACAAATACAACAGCAATGCCTTTAGGGATACCGTATTTGGCAAAGAAACGAATTAAGGGATTACAAATAATGGCAATAAAGGCTGCCAATACAAATGGGATAACAATCACACTTGCAGCTTTAATACCCGCTAAAACAACGACTAAAGCAGCAAATATCACTAAACTTTTATTTACACCAGTCAGGCTCGACAAAATAAAATCCTTGTTAGTTTTTTTATCAGTGTAAGTGAAATACGTCGCAAAATAAATCACAAAGCTGCTGGCACAATTAATGCTCTTTATACGTGCATAATTTGAACAATTTATGATACATATAACTAAGCGTGCTTTAAAAGGAGCTTTATATGGCACATTTATCCGAACAAGAACTCACTTTTTTCAACCGTTTATTCGAGGCAGAACGGACTGATAACGATCCAACCGACACAAAAATGTCTGTTAGGCTCAATTTGCCTGATAAATTAAACGGCTTACTTACCAATGCCAAACTGACACTGCTTGCTGAAGTGGGGATTTATCAATTGTGGTTTCCGCTTGAATTTACCAAGGACGAGAATGGTCAGCTGATCCCTTTACTTAGCGCACCAGAAGTAATAGACACCAAAGGCATTGAGCGCAGCTGGCGTACGCCTGATCTTGAAATTCACACAGAGCAATTTCAGATACTGTCTTTATCAAGCACAGGCGTGTTACTCAAGCCAAAGCGTCAATCACCCGATCTTAATAAAGAAATACTGTTGGCATTTAATTTACCGAGTGAAGAACAGGTTATTCTTAGCGTAAAGCCAATAAGAACGACCAGCAAAGGAATTGCCGGAAAAATAATGAAAGTGTGTCAGGGTGAAGATGCACTTCGTAATTACTTATTTGAGACCCATAAGCACCATCATGCAAAGCTGTACGAGCAAGGTAACTTTACTACTGAGCTTATCTAGTTGCAGCAGCTTAACAGCTTAGATAAGCTTGGCGTTTTGCAGCAAGTCACAACAAGGTATTTTATGAGTTACCCTATAGGAACCCCTGGTAAGCCGTGGAACAAAGAAGATAAGAAAGCATGGTTTGAATTACAGTCAGTAAAGCGTAGCTATTTAGATGATGTTGTATCGCAACTAGACTCTTTAACAAGCGATTTCAATATTGAGCAATATGGCGCATTAAGTTACGACAGCAACAAATACCCTCTTTACATTTTAAAGAGCAAACAATGGCAAGCTGATAAACCTGTTGTGCTGGTTACCGGTGGTGTTCATGGTTATGAAACAAGTGGCGTGCATGGTGCTTTAGCGTTTGCTAAGAGAAGTGCCAAAGACTACTTTGCTGATTTTAATATTTTAGTGGCTCCGTGTATCAGCCCTTGGGGATATGAAACGATTAACCGCTGGAATCCAAATGCCACGGATCCAAATCGCTCTTTCTATGCAGATAGCCCCGCTGAAGAGTCTGCAGCAATTATACAATATTTAGCAAATAACACTATTGCACCTTATGTGCATATTGACCTACATGAAACGACAGACACTGATAATAGTGAGTTTCGCCCTGCTCTAGCAGCACGTGATGCAACGACCCACGATAACTGGAACATTCCTGATGGCTTTTATCTTGTCGCTGATAGTGAGCGTCCGCATGATGCATTTCAGGCAGCGATTATAAAATCAGTTGAGAAAGTAACCCACATCGCACCAAGTGATGAGAATAACCAATTGATTGGCGTACCACAAACTCAATTTGGTGTAATTAATTACCAAGCGAAAAAACTGGGGTTATGTATGGGCTTAACCGATGCAGAATATGTCACAACAACAGAGGTTTACCCTGATAGTCCACAAGCAAATGATGACATTTGTATTGATGCACAAGTAGCCTCAATTAGCGGTGCTCTAAATTACATTGTTAACAAATAGTTAGCTATACTTTAAAAAGGGAGTGGATTATTTATTCACTCCAATGCAAAATAATTAGATAGGATTCACATAAAAATAAAATTAATGAAAAAGTTATGTTTTTTGAAATTTGTATACTAAATAACTAGACACATACATAGAATTGTATAAAATTCGCGCTCTTTTTAAGTTCAAAAGGAAGCAAATTGGAATTTAAGAATCACTATGGCAGTGTCAGGATTATTACTGAAGGTCCAATTGTTATTGGGCAGTTTTCTGGCAATATTAACGCTCGTTTAGTCAATGACTTTGCAATCAATTTAAAAAAGCATATTACTGCTTTCGCTGGAAAGCCGTGGGCGTATATTAGTCATTCTACCCATTTACTTGCTACCACCCCTGATGCAGAACGTGGTTTTACTCAATTATTCCGTGCCCTGCAAGGCACTAACTGTATAGCAACCGCTTATATGTTTAGCTCGTCTATTGTGCTTAATCAAATGAAACGCATCATTGCACAAGCACAATCTCCAATTCAAATAATGGACTGTTTATTTGATGATTTAGACAGCGCTAAAGCTTATGTGCTAAAGCAGCTCGAATTTGCAGAAATGGCTTGTTAAAAACAAGCCATTTTCGTTTCTAGAGCCGTGATTGAGGTTAATCTCGGTAAAACTTAGTTTCTTTAGTTATTGCGATATCAGCATCTTCTAATGCTTGAATGTGAAAACTAATAGGCGTTACTTTTGACTTTAACTCGTAGCCATCAGCAACCACAGTGACAGGCACACGTTTCATCTGACCTGCTTCAACAGTTATCTTTTCAGGCACCTGTAAGCTTGCTTCTGCAATACCACTTATACCGATTGAATAGCTCAAGCTATGCTGTGTTTTGTTGATAATTGATAAGGTATATGGGTTTTCTACTAAACCTTCAAAATTAACACGATACAGGGAATTACGGTCACGAATGACAGAGGCCTCAATAGGTGTTCGCATTGCCATCCACACAACCATGCCCACGACAAACAGCGCCGTTAAACCACCATAGCCAAGCAGTTTTAACCTAAATGGGTTGGTCGTTTTGCCTTCCATTTGTTTTTCTGAGGCGTATTTGATCAGTCCTTTTTGATAGTTGAACTTTTCCATAGTGCTATCACATGCATCGATACATAAGCCACAGTTTATGCATTCATACTGCAAGCCATTACGAATATCGATACCCGCCGGACATACTTCGACACATAGGTTACAGTCTACGCAGTCACCTAAGCCTAATTCTTTAGGGTCGGCTTTACGCTTACGCGCACCACGAGACTCCCCTCGCGCTTGATCATAGGTAACAACTAACGTGTCTTTATCAAACATCACTGATTGAAAACGCGAATATGGGCACGCCACTGTACACATTTTTTCACGTAAGAATCCCGCATTACCATAGGTACAAAACGCGAACAAGAATACCCAAAAGCTGACGATACCAGACATTTCTAGGGTAAATAAGCTCATGTATAGAGACTTAGCAGGAATGAAATAAGCCATAAATGACATAGATGTAAGCAATGAGATCACCAGCCAAGCTGCATGCTTAGTGATTTTCTTTTGCCATTTACTTACTGACCATTGAGCTTTATCAAGTTTAATACGCTGATTACGGTTACCTTCAACTTTGTGTTCGACCCAAGTAAACATCAGCATCCAAATTGTTTGAGGGCAAGTGTAACCACACCAAACACGCCCTAACCAATTAGTGACGAAAAACAATGCAAACGCCCCTGTCATAAATAACATAGCTAAGATCATAAAATCTTGTGGTAACAGCGTTAAACCAAACAGGGTAAATTTTTGGCTGGCTACATCGAGTAATACGGCTTGGCGGCCATCATAGGGGATCCACGGAATGGCGATGAACGTCAGCATCAGCACCCAGCCTAAGTAACGGCGGATACGTTGGAAATACCCCTTTTGCTCACGAATATAAATTGGCCCTTCTTGGTTGTAGGGCTTGATGATTAAGTCTTGCTCTTTAATATCAAATTTCATTTTGCTACTTACTTTTGTGTCGGTAATAGCCTGACAGAGCAACTATCAGGCCAACACAAAATAAAAATAAGTTATTGATATTAAATGATTAAATTTACATTCAAACAACTGAAAGCACGATATATCGCGAGTTATCGCGATATTTCACGATTTAGCGCTTTATCGCTAGCTTTTTCATTTTTGATCTAAGGGTACTTTCGGGAAGTCCCAGCAAGGTTGCAGCACCATTTTCACCTGATATTTGCCCGTTACAGCGTTTTAGCACCTCACAAATATGCTGCTTTTGTACTGCATCAAGAGAAACCACCTGCTCATTTGATTGCTCGTTACTCAAAGGTGCTGAAAGCTGCAGTACAGTTTGCTTAGACAGAATTGCTTCACGTTCTAGAATATTTTGTAGCTCACGAATATTACCTGGCCAATCATAATTCGCCAGTTTGGTGAGTGTTGCTTTGCTAAGCCCTTTTAACTGTTTACCTAAGCGCTTGTTCAGCTGCGTAATAATATTTGCTGCGAGGAGTGGAATATCTTCTTTTCTCTCACGAAGCGCAGGCACACGAATAGGAAACACATTTAAGCGATAATACAAGTCCATTCGAAAGCTGCCCTGCTCAACCATTTGCCACAAGTTACGATTTGTTGCAGCTAACACTCGGATATCGACTTTTAAAGTTTGACTGCCCCCGACGCGCTCAAACTCTTGCTCTTGTAGTACCCGCAGTAATTTACTTTGCGCCTCTAATGGCAGCTCTGCCACTTCATCTAAAAATAAAGTGCCTTTATCAGCCAGTTCAAAACGCCCTTTTCTGCGTTCATTAGCGCCAGTAAACGCCCCTTTCTCATGACCAAATAACTCAGACTCAATTAAGTTGGCTGAAAACGCCGCACAGTTCACTTTTATGAAAGGTTGCTCCGCACGATTGCTCAAGCGGTGAAGGTTTCGTGCCACCAGCTCTTTACCCGTGCCGTTTTCACCTAAAATCAAAACCGTACTATTGGTTTGGCTTACCAAGGTAATTTGCTCGAGCATACTTTGAAATGAATGACTTTGCCCAACTAAACCAGAATCTTGCCAATCTTCATTTAACTCTGAAATAAGGTAAGCATTTTCAGCTTGAAGCTGCTCAGATAGGTGCTGAACTTGTACTAAGGCATCACGCAACGCCGCTTCTGTTTGCTGCTGTTTTGATACATCGCGAAAAATCGCGACTGCCCCAATCAAGGCACCATTTTTATAAACTGGCGTTGAAGTATACTCAACAGCAAAATAGCTTCCATCTTTACGCCAGAATACCTCATCGTTTACATGACGGTGTTTGCCATCGAACATGGTGCAATATATTTGGCATTCATCTGCGGGATATGGCGAGCCATCTTTACGAGTATGGTGATGATATTGATGTATTTTTTTACCAAGGAGTTCGTCTGCTTTCCAGCCTGTCATGCGCTCAGCGGCAGGGTTTACAAAAACCGCATTACCCGATAAATCGAAGCCATAAATACCTTCACCTACGGCATTTAGCAGCAATGTGGGGTCGTTTAAAAATTCCTTGATCATAGCCATCACTCAATTCGCGAAATATCACGAGCAATTATGGCAAGGTTAAACATGCTTAACAAGCAATTACAAAAAAAGCGGCTAGAAGCCGCTTTAAAATATCAAATAGTTTTACAGTGTGGGCACTAAAATAATTTCGCCCTGAGATAC
Source organism: Pseudoalteromonas sp. PA2MD11 (assembly GCF_017808125.1). NCBI lineage: Bacteria > Pseudomonadati > Pseudomonadota > Gammaproteobacteria > Alteromonadales > Pseudoalteromonadaceae > Pseudoalteromonas > Pseudoalteromonas sp. PA2MD11. The sequence continues at coordinate 15,824 of NZ_JADKNF010000015.1, read as the reverse complement.
TTTCATATCTAATGGTAATTTGCTCAATAGTGCAACTTTAGGGTCGTTCATATTTAACTTATAGACAGGATTAACCGCTAAAAAGCCGTTAATCACTTGCATTGCCTGATCATCTAATAAGTTTAAGCTGCCCTTGAAACCCGCGGTGTCGATTGTTGTATCAACCAGTTTTACATTACGTAAAAAGACCGCTTTTTTCTCGCTGTCATAAAATGGGCTACCTTCGATTTGTAGCTTTAAGCGTACTGGATACTTAAGCGCAAACGCTTTGATGACGGCACTAGAATCGGCCCCTAAAACCACCACATCACGTTTATCTGGGCCAACATTGACACTCAGGTCGTTTACCGCAAAATCAACTGGTAAGCCCATCAGCTTAATCTGTTCACTTAGTTTTGGTAATTGATTAGCAAGGGCTGCTTCAATTTCAGAGTTGGTAAACGAGTAAACAGACATCCCTTGATCTGTCGTTTTACATGCCCCTAAAAATAAACAGGTAAGTAGTAATAAAATTCTCATTGTTTTCCTCAAAAACACACGGAAAAAAACCGCTTTAAAAAGCGGTTTTATTCGTTAAATTGCAAATATTGCTTTAAGCCTTGCTAGTGTGTCAGCTGAAACTGAACCCTCACTGACTGCAAGTAATTGCTTTAAGTAATAATAAACATCTGCCTGTTCGCCACGGTGTTTATCATCTAACATCGCAACTTGCTCTGTCATACGTAACTGACTATCAGCCGATTCTACGCCTGCCAGAATTTCGATACGGGTTAACAGCTGCGCAGCGTTTAGCTTAGTTGTTAATGAAGCTTGAAACTGCGAAGGCAGTTCGCTGTTGCTTTCAAGAGCAGCAAATAAAGCCGTTAATTTAGACTGCTCTGCTTGCTTACTAATTAGCGCTGTTTTTGCGCTAATCGCGGTCTCTAACTGAGTCACGCGTGCCGATAATGCTTTTGAGTACTCAAGCTCTGCAAGCTTCACTGTTAAATCTTTAAGCTGTGCAAGGTGCACCACGGTCTCAAGTGCAGACTCAAGCTCACTTAATTGTTCTGCGGCAACTTCGTCATTTTGTTGCTGAACTTGCTTTTGCTGTTCAAACTCGGCACTGCGCTTAGCAAAGGTGTCGTCATTAACTCGTCTGAATTGCTGCCATAAAGTGTTTTCAGCTTTCATTCCAGCAAAGCCAATAGTCTGCCATGTTTGTTGTAGTGCTTTTAGCTCCTGGCACGCAGCAGCTAAATCACCGCTTTGCGATAACTTTGTTGCTTGCTCAACAAGTACAGCTTTTTGCTCAGCATTTGCTTTATGAAATGCAGCAAGTTGACCTTGAACTTGTGATTGCGCAGCTTTAAATTCCGCTTGTAGTTCACGGTATGTTTTAGGATCTACATTGCCTGCAGAGCGCCACGCTTTTGCGGTACGGTTGAACTTGCTTTCAAACTGCTTCCAATCAAACTCATCAGAAGAGCTATCAAGCTCTGTTAACTGCTGCATTTGCGAGATTATTTCAACGCGCTGTGCTTTAGCTTGTTCACGTTGCTGCTCTTGCTCTGCAAAATACTCACGACACGGCGCAAACAGTAATTCAATTTGTTGATCGAATAACTCGCCTTGTTGTTTTTCTGCATCAGTATCTAAACGTCCTAACTCATTCCATCGACGACGCAACTGTTTAACTTGCTCTGCGCGTTGTTTAGGGTCAGTACACTCGGTTGCAACAAGTTCATTTACTTCAACGAGTAGCGCATCACGCTTTGGTGCCGATGCGTATTTTTGCCAATCTTTTGCTTCTGCTAGTTGGGCTTCTAAATCAGCTTTCAAGCTATTTAATGGCTGTTTGTAATAGTCTGTAAGTGTTGCGTATAGCTCTTCAAAACCTTTAAACACACCAAATGCAATATTAAAGCGACCTTGCTCAATTAAACGTTTTACATCACGGGCTTTGCGCTTCGCTGTTTGCTGGTTTTTCTCAAACTTATTCGTCAGCGGTGCCATCGCTTGCTGCCAGCTATTTACTGTTTCAGCTAAATTGGCTTTAAAGCGACCTTGTAAACGACTAGGAATACTTGCCAGCTTTTTGCGTGCTATTTTTTGCTGTTGCTCAAACTGCTGTTTTAAGCCGTCAAACTCGCTTTCGTCTTCAGTCGTCGCAACGATATTTAATTGATCAAATGCCTCTTTAAACTCAGCAATAGCACTAACCAGTTGCGGTAACTGCTCAACTTGCTTAAATAAATTTGTTAAATGTTGTTTTACATCACGCACAGTTTGGTTATCAGCTAAGTCCGCCTCTACTAAGGCATCTTTTGCCTCTGCAACTTTTGCCTCTAGCCAATCTTGTTGAATTTGCTCTGGTGTTTCTAAACCTAATTGCAATGCATTTTCAATTTCTTCGCCAATTGCTTCAAGGCTTGCAAGTGCCAATACCTGACGTTGTTGCTCAGCTAACGCTTGCTGCGCTGCTTCATGCTCTTTACTTAAAACTGCAATGTGCGATTCAAGCTTTTGCGTAATCGCTGAATATTTCTTATCTAACGTGCTTACTTGCTCATCGCTCAGCCATTTTAGTTCGATAGCTTGCCACTGCTGTAATAACTCAGCATGTTGCATCGACACTAACTGAAAGTCATTTTTATCACGAAGCGCATTAAGCTTTGCTAATACCACACGTGTATCAGCTTCTACTTTGGCAGGCATTTCTATCGCTAAGCGTTCATTGTCAAGATGAGTCGCCAGTTGGGTATGCGCCTCACCTTTTGCATGCTTTAATAGTGATTTAGCAAGTTGATGATTAATCACAAGCTCAACAAGTTGCAATTGCAGCTCTTCACGGCCTTCTTTAAAAGCTTTATCAATTAAGCTTGGGTTTGCTAAACGCTTTAATAACTTAACACGAACTTGAAGTTCTTTTTCTGCAAAGGCGAGTTTCTCAAGAGTTTTGACTGGTGCATAACGCTCAATAAACTCATTTTTGATATTTGCATCTAGCTGGCTATCGGTATTTAAAACCGCTTGGTTAATATGCTGCTCAGCAAGGTCTTTCAGTGCTTGGTCTTGCTTGTATGCTTGCCACCATAAAACAATATCGTTCACTTTGTTTAATGCTTTTTTGCGTATTTCAGCTGAGCTGTCTTCAAGGGCAATGCTATTTAAGATGCTAAGGTCACGCTCTGTATCAAGACGTTCTACCGCAGCTAAACGCACTTGGTTTTTAGGATGCTTCCACTTTGGAGTAAACAGGTGTTTAAAGATCATTTTCACTAAACCTAGCTATTTCATTTTCTGATGCGAATTCTTTTTGCAATTGAGCTTTGCTCTTTTGCACCATTTCACCATTTGCGCCAATGGTAAACTGCTCATTGCTTTGCGAAACTTTAGCTTGATAAAGCATCACGAGTTGAACGGTTTGTTGTTTTTGCTCCTCAGTCAAAGGGGTGCCGTCTGGCCACTTACCCGTAGAGGCACCATACTGAAGACGTTCAAATACTTCTGGGGTGATATTTTTAACGATGTGATCAATATTCATGTTACTTTTTCTTTTTTAAAACAACTAAATAGATGCGGCTTACAAGATACCACACAAAACCTACTGCCATTGCCGATGTATAGGCATACCACTCAAGAGACTTTGCTTCGGGGTGCATAAAGTAATAACAGAAAAAGCCCCCTAAAAATAAAATCAGTGCGAGGAAAGACTGATTCATAAACTTTTGTTGTCTACGAATGCGCGTTTCTTTTTGCATTTGCTGCAATTGCTCATTGCTTAGATCGGTGACTTGGCATTCACAATGCGGGCATTGCTTATGTTTGTCAGATATTGATTTTGCACACTGCGGGCAACTAATAATCGCCATATCTTTCTCCATACTACGCATAAAAAAGGCGCCTTTAGGCGCCCTTTATTGTACTTGTTTTATGAGTCGATGTCTTTTTTGAATTTCATTCATTTATGAAGATTCGAAAACCTGCACAACTAAATTCACCGTAAAAACTCAAAAAAACGATTTATTGTTTCTGTTTCGCCTTTTCAGCTAGACGCTTTTCCCAGAAAGTCGCATTTTTAATGCCTAATTTAACTGGATCAAAAGTGATTTCACCACCGGCTTTCTTTTGATCTTCGTAATCACGTAAACAGTTAAGTGCAGGTTTTGCGACAAAGAAAATAGCCAAAATACCCACAATATTGATCCAGGCCATTAAGCCTACGCCAATGTCACCAATATTCCAGATGTAACCTGAGTTGTTTACCATACCGTAAGCCACCATAAACATGATGACAAACTTCACAACAACCAACGGAATATTGCCTTTGAAATAACGGTTTAAATAAGCAACGTTCGTTTCAGCAATATAGTAATAAGCAAGAATTGTAGTAAATGCGAAGAAGAATAAAGCAATACCAACGAATGCTTCACCAAAGCCACCAAATACGCTAAATAATGCCATTTGTGTAAAAGCCGCAGAGCCTACTTCAGTTGCAGCATCAACGTTTTGCACAATGAATTGACCTGCAGGTAACTCACCCACAATGTTGTATTGTTTAGTGATTAGAATCATTAACGCAGTTGCTGTACAAACAAAAATGGTATCAACATAAACAGAAAATGCTTGCACTAAGCCTTGTTGAGCTGGGTGATCTACCTCGGCAGCTGATGCTGCATGCGGACCCGTACCTTGACCTGCTTCGTTTGAGTAAATACCACGTTTAACACCCCAACCAATTGCAGCACCAAAGCCTGCTTGCGCGGTGAATGCATCAGATAAGATCATTGAGAAGATATCCGGCACTTTATCTAGGTTTAAGAACACCACGATTAACGCTAACACGATATAACCTAGCGCCATAAATGGCACCACAATTTGTGTGAAGTTTGCGATACGTTTAATGCCACCAAAGATGATAAATGCAAGCACAATTAAGATGATTGCAAGCGCAACCAGCTTAAAGCTACCTACTTCACCAAAGCTGGTGCTAACCAATGTGCCTTCACCAAAAACTTGTGTGAATGCATTACCTACCGCATTCGCTTGAACGCCCGGAAGGAATACACCACAAGCAATAATCGCCGACACTGCAAATAATACGGCTAACCACTTTTGCTGTAAGCAGCGGTCGAAGTAATATGCTGGGCCACCGCGATATTGACCGTCTTCTTCTGATTTATAAATCTGACCAAGTGTTGACTCGGCATACGCAGTACTTGCGCCAAGGAACGCAACTATCCACATCCAGAAAATCGCACCCGGACCACCAAAGCCGATTGCTGCAGCAACCCCGGCAATATTACCTACACCTACACGGCCTGATAACGAAACCGCTAGCGCTTGAAACGAAGAAATACCCGTATCTGAATTATTAGAGCTAAGTAATAATTTACACATTTCTTTAAAATGTCTAACTTGTGCGAATCGGGTTAAAACGGAATAAAACAGACCTGCACCTAGACATAAATAAATGAGTGCATCACTCCAAATTATGTCGTTAACGGCGCTTACTAAAGCTTCCATGGATATCCTCTATGATTATATTTTTTATTGTTAGTTACGATACTCAGCGTGAGCTTGTGAGAATGCGCGACACGATAACTGTGAGAAATAAAAATGAAATTTTGTTACTTCACAGCTGAATATATTGGATATTAACTTAAACCAACCAAGTTTGTTAACAGTTAATTTTCAATATGATAAATGTACCTACCTCGTTAACATTTGATGCATCCTGCTCTACACCGTCATTTTTCAGTCAATAGATACAATTACGGGCATCAGTTTTGCTGATGCCCGTAAGGTTCGTTATCTTAATTTATCAACCACGTTAACAATAGCCGCTAAGGTATCTTGACCAAACTGATACGAGCGACGATCTGACCAGCCGTAATCTGGATCTGGTAAATCATCGTTATCTTTAAATGGCATCTCTACCGTGTACGCTAATGCATTAAATTCATGTGCAACAGCAGAAGAACCGACAGTTAAGTTGGCCTGGCCCGGCTCATCTTTTGGGTAACCGTGTTCGTCTTGGAATTCAGGCGTCACAGTTAAAAGCGCAGCTTTAAAGCTATCTTCTAACTCTTTTAAGCGATCATCGTAGCCCGGGATACCTTCACTACCCGCAACAAAGTTATAAGGAATTGCTTCATCGCCATGAATATCTAAATGCATATCAAGGCCAGTTTCTCGCATTTTGTTAAGCACTAAGAAAACTTCAGGGCTATTTTCCATGCTCGGTGTTTGCCATTCACGGTTCAAGTTAACACCTTTAGCGTTAGTACGTAGGTGACCACGCACACTGCCATCTGGGTTCATGTTTGGCACGATGTAGAATACCGCTTTAGATAATAGTGCCGCTGCATGTGGGTCTTCATCATCAAGTAATTTATGAAGTAAACCTTCAACGTACCACTCAGCCATAGTTTCGCCTGGGTGCTGGCGCGCCGTGATCCAGATTTTTTTCTTCTCACTGCTAGGAATACCCACACGTAAAATACTCATGTCACGGCCATCAAGGGTTTCGCCTAATGTTTCTAATTCACAGGCATGTTGGCTTTGTGCCCATGCTAGTAAATCTAAGTGACGGTCATAGCTGTATGGCGCAAAGTAAGCAAAGTACATACTGCCGCACTCAGGCTCTACTTCAAATGATAGTGTGCCGTTTGCGTACTCAGATGGGACACGGAACCAAGTTTGACGGTCGTATGATGCAACCGCATGGTAACCTTCCCAGCCATCAGGGTATGCTGAGTTCTCTAGGTTATTAATGTGTAATTTATGGTTTTGAAACGCAGTTGTTTCAAGACGAAAGTGAAACCACTGGAAAAAATCAGACTGATTGTCTTTATTGATTTCTAATTGAATATTCAGTGGATCAACGGCTTCAATAACCTTGATATTACCACTGTCAAAATTGCTGGTGATTTTCATTCTATAAACCTATTGGTTAAAAATAATTCTTAGCTATTCGCTTGTTAGTTAAGAATTAAGTCAACGCTCTGTAGTTAGAACGTTTTGTTAGTAATATGGTGTAGACCCTTAACAGCCTATCACATGCTGAAAATTTGCAAAAACTTTCACGACTAAAAAAGCCAGCATAATGCTGGCTTCTAGATTCTTTATAACTTAGGTATTAGCGAGGTAAGCTTGGGAAAGTTACTTCAGCCATATCACGCATACAACGTACTACCTGACAGCTATAACCGAACTCGTTATCGTACCAAACGTAAAGTACAACGCGGTTGTCATCTACGATTGTCGCTTGTGAATCAACAACACCTGCGTAACGGCTACCGACTAAGTCAGTCGATACGATTTCAGTAGACGCTGTGTAATCAATTTGATCACGAAGGTCTGAGTGAAGTGCTGTTTCACGTAAGAATGCATTTAGTTCTTCAACAGTTGTACCTTTTTCAAGGTTTAAGTTCAAGATAGCCATTGATACGTTTGGTGTAGGAACACGGATAGCGTTACCAGTTAGTTTACCTTCAAGCTCAGGTAAAGCTTTAGAAACCGCTTTTGCAGCACCTGTTGAAGTGATAACCATGTTAAGTGCAGCAGCACGGCCACGACGCTCAGCTTTGTGGTAGTTATCAATTAAATTTTGGTCATTGGTGTACGAGTGAACAGTTTCAACGTGACCATTTTTGATACCAAACTTATCGTTAAGCGCTTTTAACGTTGGCGTAATAGCATTGGTCGTACAGCTTGCTGCACAGACAATTTTATCGTCAGGTTTGATATCTTGGTTGTTAACACCGTATACGATGTTCTTGATGTTACCTTTAGCTGGTGCAGTTAATAATACTTTTGCTGCGCCTTTTGCTTCTAAGTGCTGGCCAAGGCCTGCTTCGTCTTTCCAGATACCTGTGTTATCAACAATAAGCGCATTATCAATGCCGTAAGCTGTGTAATCAACTTCGCTAGGAGAGTTAGCATAGATAACTTGAATGTAGCTACCGTTAGCTTTAATTGCATTGCGCTCTTTATCAATTGTGATTGAGCCGTTGAATGGACCGTGGATAGAGTCACGGCGAAGTAAGCTTGCACGCTTTTCTAAGTCGCCGTCTTTACCGCCACGTACAACGATTGCACGTAAACGTAGGTCTGCATAAGGACCTGACTTTTCGATTAATAGACGCGCTAATAAACGACCGATACGACCGAAACCGTATAACACAACATCACGTGGCTCTTTGCGCTCTGAGTTTGCGATTTCTGCTAGTTCGTCAGTTAAGTATTCTTCAACTGAGCGACCTTTCGCAGCATCGTTAAACAAATAACCATACGCTAGTTTACCAATATCGATACGTGCTGAGTTTAAGTCCATTTTGCTAATTGCTTCTAAGAAAGGGAAGCTTTCACGTAAACGTAGTTTTGTACCTTCAAACTGAGCAACTGTTTTGTGTGCTTTGATGATATCGATTGTACTGGCATTAACGAGAGGACGGCCATATACAGCGATTTCGATACCACGATTACGGTAAAGTCTACCAATAATAGGTTGCATACTTTCTGCGTAATCTTGACGTTCTTGCCAGCTGCTTGTGTATTCTAACTCGTGAGATGAGGTCATTTTTTTTACCTAATTAAACAATTTTGAACGGATAGCCTTAAAAAATGTGTTGTGATTTGAGAGCAACACATCTCAGGCAGGGGTATTCTAATTTAAACTCGAACGATTCTCCACTGTTACAGAACAAATCATTGCGCTAGAATAAAGTAGTACAAATTAAGTAGAGGTTAAGGAATGTTATTAAGAGCAAGCGTGTTGCTTGGTTTATTGGCATTAGCAGGCTGTGAAGATCCGCTTACACTGGCAAAAGTGTGCGACGAAACACCTGGCTTCTGCAGTGATTTAAATAAAGACAGTCACTGTAAAGAGCAACGTGCCGAGGTCATCATTCAACGTTATGTTGAATATAAGTCGCCAACAGACGAAAACAAATATCAATTATTAAAAGACTTTGAGAAATACGATCAATGCGTATCGCTTGCGGCCAAGATTGAGCATATAAAACTAAAAGAAAAAACTACGTCTCGTGTTGAAGGTCATTTAACAAGCATCAAAGAAATGACACGTATTTTTCAAGATACCAAAAACACAGACCACCCAGGCTTGTTGTATTACCATTGGTCACGTAATAATGACCAATCTGCGTTAACTAAATTACTCGCCCTGGAAGAAAAGCAAGATAAACGGGTGACTGAAGATGCCGAAATGCAGTTTTTCTTAGCTAGCTACTACGTTAAGTTTGATGATGAAAAAACCATTGATTTGCTCTACAAAACGCTAGAGCTAAATCAAGCAGGTGAAACACCCAACCCTGAGATCTACCCTACTCTTGTGAGCTTATTCTACAAACACGAAAAGTATAAGCATGCCTACACGTTTGCACGTGTAGCACAATTATCAGGATATGAAGATGTCGATATTTTACCTATCGAACATCAACTTGCTGCCGCAGGCAAAAGCCTAGACAGCTTAGATGATTTAGCACAAAAAACCTACGACAGTATCCAAGAAGGAAGCTTCGTATCACCACGCGGGTTTTGATACTTCCAACTCGCTAATGTGCAGTGCTCAGACAAATAAAAAAGGCAGCTAACGCTGCCTTTTCTTATTTTGCTTTGCTTGTGCCAACTTCAACACGAGTTTTTAGCTTTTGACCTGGTCTAAAAGTTACAACGCGGCGCGCCGAAATAGGGATATCTTCACCTGTTTTCGGATTGCGGCCTGGACGTTCTTTTTTATCTCGAAGATCAAAGTTACCAAATCCAGAGAGCTTAACCTGCTCGCCTTTTTCTAGCGCTGAGCGGATTTCTTCAAAAAACGCTTCAACTAAATCTTTGGCATCTTTTTTATTGATCCCGAGTTTTTCAAATAGGTGTTCAGCTATGTCGGCTTTAGTAAGCGCCATATCTAGTCCCTCAACGATGCGTTAAATTGTTCGGCCAGTGCGGCCACCACATTATCAACTACTTGATTGATATCTTTCTCTTCGAGCGTTCTATCAACCGCTTGCAGTGTTAGAGCAATCGCCAAACTCTTATAATTTGGCTCAATACCTTTGCCCTTATACACATCGAATAAGTTTAGGTCAACCAATTGATTTCCGCCAACTTTTTCTATGACATTTAAAATATCGCCAGATTTTACGTGATCTTCCACTAAAATCGCGATATCACGGCGGTTTGACGGGAATTTCGACACTGCCACGGCTTCTGGTAATTTTCTTTTTTCTAGTGCAGACATTTCGATTTCAAACACAAATGCTGTGTTGTTGATATCTAGTGACTTTTGCACTTGTGGGTGCACTGCACCAAAGAAACCGACTTTCTTACCATCAACATAAATAACCGCTGATTGGCCTGGGTGTAAGCCATCAGACTGCTCTGCTTTTATCTCAAAACGTGATGAATCGTTACTAATCGCTAAAAGTGCTTCAACATCACCTTTTAAATCATAGAAATCAACGCTACGCTTTTCTTGAACCCAATGTTCACCGTGTGCAAGACCAGAGATTACACCACCGATAACAGCAACTTGGTTTACGCCGTTTTCAGCATTTTCGTCACGTAAGAATTTTAAGCCGTGCTCAAATAAACGTACACGTGGTTGCTGACGGTTTTGATTATAAACTAGAGACGCTAATAGACCCGGCATCAAGCTCACGCGCATTGCCGACATTTCAACCGAAATTGGGTGTGGCAATACAAGCGCATCACTTTGCGGGTGTAAAATTGCTTGTGCTTTTGGATCAACGAAGCTGTAAGTAATTGCTTCTTGGTAACCACGAGTTACAAGCGTATTGCGGAATTTAGTAACTGCAACATGCGACTCGTCATGGTTAGTCATTTTTAATTTAGCAGTTGGTGCAACGTTAGGAATGCTGTTATAGCCGTAAACACGCGCAACTTCTTCAATTAAATCTTCTTCGATACGAATATCAAAGCGATAGCTTGGTACGTCAGCACTCCATACACCATCAACAATTTTCACGTCTAAACCTAAACGCGTTAGGATGTCAGTTACTTTTGCATCATCAATGTGGTGGCCAATTACACGGTCTAAACGCTCACGACGTAAACGCACTTCTGTTACTTTTGGTAATTTGTCAGTTGCAACTGCTTCAACAACTGGGCCTGCTTCACCGCCAACAATTTCAAGAAGTAATGCTGTCGCTCGTTCCATCGCATCTTTTTGCAGTGCAAAATCGACACCACGCTCGTAACGGTGTGACGCATCTGTGTGTAAACCGTAGCTACGTGCTTGACCAGCAATAGCGACAGGGTTAAAGAATGCACTTTCTAATAAAATATCCGAAGTTGCTTCAGTTACACCTGACTTTTCACCACCAAAAATACCTGCAATAGCAAGTGCTTTATTGTGATCAGCAATCACAAGCGTAGACTCGTTTAGTTTTGCAGTGTTGCCATCTAACAGAACTAACTCTTCACCCGCGTTTGCGCTACGTACTTTAATGCCACCTTCAATCGCATTTAAATCAAATGCGTGCATTGGGTGGCCTAGCTCTAATAACACGTAGTTTGTTACATCAACAACAGGGTCAATTGAGCGAATACCACTGCGACGAAGTTTTTCTACCATCCAAAGTGGTGTTTCTGCATCAAGGTTAATACCTTTGATCACACGACCTAAATAACGAGGACACGCTTCATCATTCACAAGCTCAATCGATACTTTGTCATCAATCGTTGCTGCAACTGGTGCGATTTCAAGTGTGTTTACATCAGCGCTGTTAAGTACACCCACTTCACGCGCTAGGCCTTTGATACCTAAACAATCGCCACGGTTTGGTGTTAAGTCAACATCAATAATGTTGTCGTCTAGGCTTAAGTACTCACGTAAATCAGTACCGATTGGTGCATCACTTGGTAATTCCATGATGCCATCACCCTCTTCGCTGATACCTAACTCAACGAATGCGCACAGCATACCGTGTGAAGGTTGACCACGAAGTTTGGCTTTTTTAATTTTGAAGTCACCAGGTAATACAGCGCCAACAGTCGCAACAGCGACCTTTAAACCTTGACGACAGTTAGGTGCACCACACACGATATCAAGTAGCTCATCACCACCTACGTTTACTTTAGTTACACGTAACTTATCAGCGTCTGGGTGTTGACCACACTCAACCACTTCACCAACAACAACGCCTGTGAACTCAGCTGCTGCAGGCTCAACACCGTCAACTTCAAGTCCAGCCATTGATAACTGTTCCGAAAGAGCCTGTGTGTCGATTGCTGGGTTAACCCACTCTCTTAACCACTTTTCACTAAATTTCATTTTATATCTTCACTCTTAACGGAACTGGTTTAGGAATTTTAAATCGTTTTCGAAAAATGCACGTAAGTCGTTTACGCCGTAACGCAACATAGTCAAGCGCTCAACACCCATACCGAATGCAAAGCCTGTGTATTTTTCTGGATCAATACCCACTGATTTAAGAACGTTAGGGTGAACCATGCCACAGCCTAATACCTCTAACCACTTGCCGTTTTTACCCATAACATCAACCTCAGCTGATGGTTCAGTAAATGGGAAGTAAGAAGGACGGAAACGGATTTCCATATCTTCTTCAAAGAAGTTGCGTAAGAAGTCGTGCAGAATACCTTTTAACTCAGTGAAGCTTACATCTGTATCAACCATTAAGCCTTCCACTTGGTGGAACATTGGCGTGTGTGTTTGGTCATAATCGTTACGATAAACACGACCCGGAGAAATGATACGCAGTGGTGGCTGCTCAGTTTCCATGGTACGGATTTGTACACCACTGGTTTGTGTACGTAACACAAGCTTAGGGTTGAAATAGAAAGTATCGTGATCAGCTCGCGCAGGGTGGTGCTCAGGAATATTTAGCGCATCGAAGTTATGAAAATCATCTTCAACTTCAGGACCTGATTTAACCGCAAAACCTAACTCACCAAAAAAGCTTTCAATACGTTCAATAGTACGAGTTACTGGGTGTAAGCCACCTGTTGGCATAACACGACCCGGTAAAGTTACGTCGATCGTTTCTGCAGCTAGTTTCTCTTCAAGAGCCTTACTTGCTAGTAACTCACGCTTTTCGTTAATGGCTGTTTGTACTTCTTGTTTTGCTTGGTTAATCACTTGACCCGCTTCTTTACGCTCTTCAGGGGCAATCTTGCCTAGCGTTTTAAGTAAGTTGGTGATTTCACCTTTTTTACCAAGGTAATTAACCCTGATATCTTCTAATTGCGCGATTTCGTTCGCACTGGCAACAGCCTCAAGTGCTTGCGCTAAAATATTTTCTAAGTTCATTGAGTACCTGGTCTTTCACAGAAGGATTTTTGTAATAGCTAATGATAACTGAAAGCAAGGACTAGATTCTAGCCCTACTAAAGCTTTAACGTTGATTTTATAAAAGGAATTGTTAATTTTCTTTGTGCAGCCATTGAGGCGTGGTCAAGTTTATCTAAAACGTCTAATAATGCACGCATATCACGGCTTAATCGCGTTAATAAAAAGCGCGCGCATTCATCCGTCAATTCAAGGCCACGCATGTGAGCACGGCGTACGAGCGCTTCGGCTTTGTCATCATCGCTCATTGAACGAATTTGTAACGTTGTGCCCCACTTCAAACGCGAAACTAAATCCGGTAGGTTGATATGCAGCATGTCAGGTAATAAATCAGCTGTGACCACAAGGTATTTGCCCGGCTCATTGAAGCGATTGAAAAAGTTAAATAATCCTTTCTCCCATGCATCGTTGCCTGCTACCAAGTGCACGTCATCAATACATAACACGTCAAGGTTTTCGAGACCTTCAAGTACCACAGGGCCGTAGTCAATCACTTCACGCATCGAAAGTAACATGGTTGACAAACCGCGCTCTTGAGCGTGAATGCAGGTCGCATACAACAGGTGCGATTTACCTGAATCGCCCAAACCGCATAAATAAGTATATTGAAATTTGTTACTCAGCTTTGTGAACGCATCTTTAAGGTGACTCACTTCAAGCGAGTTTTCGCCACCAAAATAAGAAGTAAATGTTTCATCATCAGGCAAAGTAACTGGCAATGCCATTTGCATTGGTTCTTGCACTGCGATTAAAGCCCCTGCCACTGATATTCAAGCTCATCTTTATTGACCACTTGATAGAAATCACGCGGGTCCTGATAGGCTTTAAAGGCATTATCAAGTTCTAACGCTTTTCTAAAATCATTCATGCTGCCTGTGTGATTAACTGTAAATTGAACGCTATCAGGTGTACGCACAGATATTACGGCACGAGTAACAACACTTAAGCTCTCTAAACGGCGTTTAGCAAATTCAATATCAACAAAGTTATTGATACCTTTAAGATAGAAAGTTGCTGTAGCAAGTTGGCCAATCATCGTTGGATCTATTGCGTATTCTGCTGCTAAGCCACCTGCTAAACTATCAATCATATCTGCAACAATTTGCTGCTTATCACCCATCAAACGATTAGTATCGAATAATTCAGCATTAGTGAAACGCCAATCAAGGATCCAGGTTTCTGAATCAGCTTGTTGATACATTCTTGCAGTAATACTGCGCTCAGCACTATAACGGCTTGAAGCTCGCTCTACAGGCTCAGAGAAATTACCCCACACTTCTGGTATCCCAACAATAGCGCGATCTTGTAAATCAAGTAGTGGCACAACGACAGGTAAACCACGACGACTTGCTTTGTCGTATATAAGCTGTTCAAGCTGTGGGTATGATTCTTGAGTAACCAATTCACGGCGCCAGTTATCTTCAATGCCTAGCCAGATCGCCACTAAAGGACGACGTGTCCCCCAAAGTGGCAAGCCAAGATCTTTGATTAATGCATTAATCTTATTGGCTTCGAACTTCACGACCAGATTTAAACTGCCATCTGCTTTTTCGTCATATTCAAATTTGAGCATGTAATCGGAAATGTCGCGGGTGCGTTGTTTAGCAACCGGGTTTTGATCTGCGCTTGTGTCCCCACTTACTTTCACCAACACATTTAGCAGAGCTTCACGGCTTGCTGCCAAACGAGCATCACGTGATTTGTCTGCAACTTTAAGAGTATCTTGATATAAATTAGTCACCTCAACAGCAAAGGTTGAAGCACTCGAAAAAAATAATAATAAACAAATAAGTAATCTAGACACAGGCCATTAGTTCTTGCTTTTAAACTGATTTGATCCTAAATCAAAGCCATAAACAAAGCAAAGTTAATTTAATGAACGGCAGCTGAGCGAGTTCGTGAATTACGAGAGTAAAGTTATCGAGGGGAAAGTTGAAGGAGTAAAGGTTTGGAAGTCTGGCGTAGGTTGGGTAGAGCGGAGTGAAACCCAACAGCGTGGTAATTCGTCATGCACAATGAAGAGGTAAAGTTCATTAATAAAAGACGAATTAGCGCAAGGTGAAATAAGCCGTTTTAGAGATCGCTAACCTGTTAGACCAGTAGAGATTTTAAGAATTTTTAACCATGGGTTATGAAGAGGGTCATATGGATTATGTTGGGTTTCGCTCCGCTCTACCCAACCTACCTGGGGAATGAACTGGGTTAATGCTGAGGGTGACTCTGTACTAAACAACACTACAGTTCAACTTTACCCTTGCTAACTTATAACTCGCTAACTCACGTTGGGTTTCGTTTCGCTCTACCCAACCTACCTGTCTGATAGCTACAAACGCAAAAAAGCCCGACTCTTTCGAATCGGGCTTTCTTTAATTTGGAGCCTGGCGATGACCTACTTTCACATAGCAGCTGCTACACTATCATCGGCGCTGTTTCGTTTCACTACTGAGTTCGGCATGGGGTCAGGTGGGTCCAAAACGCTATTGTCACC
>NZ_JADKNF010000014.1:0-126963 GCF_017808125.1 Pseudoalteromonas sp. PA2MD11 | reverse complement strand
AAAAAGAGGCCCAGTCGGTACCCTGAACGAAAGCCCAAAAAAATGCCTGTCAGCTCTTAACTGACAGGCATTAAGCTTTGAAGCTTGGCTTTTTAATGTTTATCGATATGTTCGATAATAACTGCGTCTTATCATTGTCAATGCGAATAATAACAAGATTAAGCTCATTGGCAGCGTACCACCGCCACTGGTTTTATGTTCTACACTCACCTGCTTATACGCTTTAACAACCACATTAAATTGTCCTTGTGTTGTTCCGCCATCACCATCTGAGATAACAAAGGTGACTTTGTCAGTACCTTCAAAACCTGCATTTGGAGTATAGGTAATCGTCCCATCATCGTTAATGACCACACTGCCATTCTCTGCTGTGGCTGAAATTATAGTGAAGTCATTATTATCTTCATCTGTCACATTTGCCAAAATATCAATCGTGACTGGACTTTGATCATCGGTGCTAACATCAATGATGGCATCTATCATCGGCGCTTCATTGGCTACAACGTCAACTATCACTGTCGCAAAATCAGCCCCTCCCTGACTATCTGAAATGCTATAACTAATCGTTGCAATTCCTAGATGCTCTGCTTGCGGGACAAAATAAAGTAAATTATTAACAATACTTACTTCACCAATGTCTACTGCTGCGGATGTCAGAATTAACGAATCATCATTCGCATCTGTGTCATTCGAGAGTACATCAAGATATGTACTAATGTTGCGTTTAACCCTAACCATATCATCTTCAGCAACCGGTTGAGTATTTGTACTCATTGTACTGGCAATACCACTTGGATCTTCGATGATACGATTTACTTTTCCGTCGGCGTCATTTGGGCCACCGTCTTCAATAGTAAGTTGAACACACCAATGTCCTTCAGTTAATCCTTGGGTATACTGAGTATCATGTGGTGGTGGACAGAACCCTTCTGCACCAGGTGCTGATGCAATGCTATTGCGACTATCTACGACAAACTCAGTCCAGCCAGTAGGCATCAATTTACGGTAGACAGCATTGCTCGGAATAGGTGCAAACTGAGCTATAACAATGCCGACTGACTGACCCGCTACGGGGATTTGGCTAACGTTAAAGTCAAAGACTCCGCTAGCATAATCAAATCCAGCATCTGCTGTGGCACCTGAACCATAATTCCCGTAATGCATTACTTCTTGCTCTGACACTCCGGTATTGGTGCCATGTGCTACAAACGCTACATGACCTAGGCTAAGTTGCAAACCTGGCTCGGTTTCCATTAAGAAAAATTCACTTTCGTTCAGTTTTTCTTGTACAACGTTGAGCGCTAACGAATCAGCATCTAAATAATCAGGTATGCCATCATTATCAGTATCCCCGTAACCTTCTTCATTATCAGGAATACCATCAAAGTCAGTATCTTCAGAAGATAATTGAGGCATTGAGTCAACAATAGTCAGTTCTAATAGTGAAGAACCCGCTTGTTGTCCGTCAAACACGCCGACTTCAAATTGATACGTCCCTAGCTCAAGAAGTTGTGGATCAAAAGTAAAACTCTCTTCAACACTGTCAGTATCGACAATGGCACTATCAGACGTTAACCAACCATATATGTGTGTATCGGTTAGGTTTGCATCCGTTACTAGTGTCGTTAACGTTACATCACCACCTTGTCTATTTATGATTCGAGTCACTATCCCTTGCTGATTTGCAAAGACCTCAATGCTTGGCGCAACATTCCCTTCTTCGATGGTAAGAGTATGCTCACCTAATGGACCGACAACAGCATTCTCAGGCTTTGAAAACTGAAGAACCAGTGTTTCAGACCTCTCATCAATGTCATCAGATGACACGTTAACAATCAGACTCGCTTCACGTTGCCCTTTTTCAAATCTAAATTCACCTTCAACTAGGTCATGGTCTGCACCCTCTAGCGCATCTCCAGATACTGTATATGGCACAACCACTGGGTAGTTAACGGCATCACCATTGAGAATTGCTTTAATAGAAACGGCCGTCCCCTCAGTTGCAGTTTGATTTTTACTAAAGTTAACCTGAGGAATAACATTGATTAACTGCGTTGCAGATACTTGATCATCACCTTCCCCGGCGCTCCAAATCACAGTGTGAGTCCCCGGTGCAAAGAAACCTTTTGAACTTGCGGTGACACGAACTGGGTTACCCAGTGCATCCTTCGCAATAGCAGTGCCCATATTCACTTTGGTGAAAAGACCTTTAGATGCAATTGTTTTGTCTTCTGGTGCTGTAATCGTAATTTCAGCTGCCGTAGACACAACAGATACCACCAATGTGACTTCAACCACTTCACCATTTGAATCTTTAATTTGATAAGTAATTACAACATCAGCATTCAAGCCAACTGGGGCTAAGTACTCTAGTTTGTTATCGACAATGCGGATCGTGCCAGCACTCACGGTTGCCTTAACAAGAGTAAGTTCATCACCGTCAACATCAATATCGTTTGCGAGCACATCAAGCACCACATACTCATTTAAATCCGCATTGACGGTAAAGTTATCTGGCATAGACACTGGTGCATCATTGATTGCGTTAACGACAATAGTCACTGTCGCAATATTAGAGTTCAGCATGCCATCCGATACGGTGTAACTGAAACTATCAGTGCCATTGAAGTCAGCGTTTGGTTGATACACCAGATGGTTTGCATCCATTATCAATGTACCATTACTCACAGGTGTCACAAGATTAAGCGTAACCTCATCACCGTTTTCGTCAAAATAGTTTAGCGAAAAGGTAATGCTTTCATCTTCATCCATGCTGAACTGTTCGTCATGGGTAACCGGTGCAACATTCGCGATAATGACAACACTGGTTGCATCTGAGGTAAAGGTTTCTGTATTACCATGGCCATCAACATAGGTTACGACAACTGTGATTGTCGCGCCAATATCAGCTTCGGTTAGCATGTACTCTGCAAGCGTTGCACCAGTAATGATTTCGCCGTTACGCATCCATTGATAGGTAAATTCACCTACGCCATCTGGGTCTTCGATTGTCGACTCAACAGCTAAGGTTTCACCTTCTTTTGCTTCACCAGTAATACTGATCCCGCCCGTGGCTTCATCGTTAACATCGGCCACTGTGATAGCAAAGGTTTGAGTATCGGTTAATCCTCCTGCATCAGTGGCAACTAAGTTGATACTATGAGTACCTACATCATCATTACTCGGCGTACCGCTTAGCTCGCCTGTTGTAGGGTCAAAATCAAGCCAACTTGGCAGCTCTAGCGCACTTAATTTATAGCTATCTGCACTGTCTATATCTTTAACAGTAACAACATAACTATACGCTTCATCTTGTGTAGCCGACGTGACTGGGTGAGATTCAATAACAGGCGCATCATTGACTGCTAACACGGTGATGGTCACTGAGGCTGTGTTTGACTGTGCACCTTCATTATCAAGTACAGAGTAAGTAAATGAATCAAAGCCCACATAATTGCTAACAGGCGTATAAGTAACTGTACCATCTACATTATTGGTAATATGACCAAATGCAGGGTTTGTTACAATATTCACTGAATCCTCATCAAGATGACCATCAATGTCTGAATCATTCTGCGTCACATCAATAATCACGCTCTCATCTTCATTGGTCTGAATCACATCATTATTTGCCAATGGTGCATCGTTAACAGCTGTCACCGTAATGAACACCTCTGCATGGTTTGACCAAAGGCCTAAATCGTCTTTAACACGATAAGTAAATGTGTCTGCTCCATAACTATTACTATCTGGTGTGTAACTGAACACGCCATTGTTCACTTGTACATTACCGTGTTCAGGCTGTGTAACAACTTCTAGACTCGTCTTATCAAGGGTGCCATCAACATCGCTATCGTTACCTAACACATTGATATTATGAGATGTGTCTTCAAGTAATATGGCGGTGTCATTTTGTGCAACTGGCGCATCATTCACACTATTTACCGTTAAAGTGACTGTCGCAATATTTGACATTAAAGACTGATCATCTTTGACACTATATTCAAAGCTATCAGTACCAAAGAAATCTGAATGTGGTGTAAAGCGGATTGTGCTTAACTCTTTATTGACAGTTAGCTCGCCATGCTTAGGAGCTTGCGTTATCGTCACATTCTCTGTAAGCAACTCACTATCAACATCAATATCGTTGTCAAGAATAGACAACTCAATTGATGTATCTTCATCAAGTACACCTAAATCATTGGTCGCCACTGGTGCATCATTAACTTCACCGATAGTCACTAAAACACGTGCAATATTTGACACTGCACCTGCTTTATCTGCAATACGATACGTAAATGTATCGCTACCATTAAAGTTAGACGCAGGCGTGTAAACAATGCGCTCGTTTTGAACATTTGCTTGACCATTTTCAGGTGCAGAAACGACTACTAAGCTTGATAAGTCGAGTGAGTCTCCTTCGTCAATATCAGCATCGTTTAGTGCAACATCAATTTCAATGGCCATGTCTTCTTCGGTCATCGCGCTATCGCTATTTGCAAGAGGCGCGTCATTAACAGGATTAATAGTAATGGTCACCGTCGCCACATCTGAACGGCCATGCTCTATGTCATCGACTGTATAGCTAAATGTATCGGTCCCGTTAATATTCTCATTCGGCGTATAAGTGATCACACCATTTGCCGTATTCAAGCTAGTTTGACCTTGTGTTGGCGGTGTAACAATCATCACGCTTGCTGGGTTTAGCTTACTATCGACATCACTGTCATTGGCAAGAATATCAATCGCAACACTATTATCTTCATCAACACTGGCGATGTCATTTTGCACATCAGGTACGTCATTCACGTTCTCAACCGTAATAGTGAAAGTTTGCTCAACCGTTGCATTGGCACTGTCAGTGACGGTTAGCGTCACAGAGTGCACACCGACATCATCATTGCGAGGCGTACCAGTAAGCACACCTGTTGAACGGTTAAACACCATCCAGTCAGGGTAGTTTGTTGCTCCATACTTCAAGGTATCATCTTTATCGACATCGCTTGCATTCAAAGTATAGATATAACGATTATCCTCCGTTGCCACTGTAATTGGCGTTGAAGAAATCACCGGCTCGTCATTCACGTTTACAACCGAGATAGTGAATGATTGAGTATCAAGTGCATTAGCACCGTCTTTGACGCTCAAAATCACAGCATGCTCACCCACATCATCATTGCTTGGTGTTCCAGAAAGTACGCCCGTTGATGGGTTGATCGTCAACCAATTAGGGAGCTTCGTTGCCGCATACGTTAGGGTATCACCTTTGTCAGCATCCTTTGCTGTTAACGTGTAACTATAAAAACTGTCTTCGGTTGCCGATGTGATTGGCACAGAAGAAATTTCCGGAGCGTCATTCACATTTTCAACCGTAATAGAGAATGATTGCGAAACAGATGCGCCAGTACTGTCAGTAACAGTTAAAGTAATGGCATATGTACCAATGGTATGCTTATTTGGGGTACCATACAGTTCGCCCGTAGACCTTGTAAAGCCTAACCATCCAGGGATCTTCGTTGCTGTATAGGTCAACGTATTGCCTTTATCGATATCGCTCGCAACAAGGGTGTAGCTGTATGGCTGGTCCTGTGTTGCTGCTCTAATCGGCGTGGAAGAAATCACAGGCTTGTCATTCACGTTTTCAACCGAAATCGTGAATGATTGAATGTCACTTGCATTTGCCTGATCGGTCACTGATATAGTCACCGTATGATCACCTACATCATCATTAGTCGGTGTACCCGCCAGCAGACCGGATGGGTTTAGCGATAACCAACTTGGTAATTGGGTCGCTCTGTATGTAAATGTATCGTCCTTATCAGCATCAGATACTGTCAGTTGATACGAATAAAGCGTATCTTCTGTTGCTTGAGTCACCGCAATTGATGAAATACTCGGCGCGTCATTTACACCAGTCACCGTAATCGTGCCATTCACTGGCGTTATACTATTGCTGCCATCAGTTAAGTTAAATGTAATACCCAGTGAGCCAGAAAAATTAGCCGCTGGTTTAAATGATAAACTTGCAAGTGTAGCGGTGACATCCGCGAGCGACCCACTGACTGTTAGTGTCGCATTGTCATTATTATAATTAACGACGGCACTACCACTCGCCGCGCCTGCTAGTAAGCCAGATGTGTTATTAGCAAGTGTAATTGTCAGGGTAACATCATCACCTTCTTCGTCGGTGATTTGATAATTATCGAATAGTAAGCTAGCGTCACTGTCTTCTGCAACAGAAAGCGCATAACTATCAAATACTGCTCGGCTGGATTTCAAAACCGAAGCCTTATAATCATCAGCAGAATCATTAAAAGAAATGTACAAGCTGTCGTCACTCGCAATCGCGAATCCATACTGATAAGCTTTACCTGATCTTACACCTAGGGGAGATACCGTATGCCAGCTTGTGCCATCAAAACTCGTCACCCTCACCTCAAAGCCCTCAGTTCCATTCTTATAAGTCCTATTCGTATAAGCGACATGAGGTCTATTGTTACTATCAAACTCAATATCGGGTGTATATTTATTTTCTGCAGAAAAACCTCGTTCTCCTACTAAAACCCAATCTGTGCCATCGAATTTTCTTACAAAAATTTCAGACGAATTAGCATTTACAAAGTAAGGCGTATTATTATTTAAAGCAAAGTTAGAGCTATAAACATTTTCAAGGGAATCGACAGGACCAACAGGCACCCAACTATCATTCACAAATTTTTTAACATTACCGAACCACTTGTCGTTTCTTTTATCAATATAGGCAAGGTAAGGTGTGTCACTGTCATCAAATGCAAGTGAGATAAACCTTGCATCACGAGGCGTAACATTCGTCCCACCGACAGTCTGCCAATTTGTACCATCCCACTTTTTAACAATTGCTTTGTTAAAATAACGACTATCTTGATAAGCAACATACAGGTTGTCTGCACTATCAATTGCAATTGATAAATAATTAGTTTCGTCTAAATTGACTGGTCCCCCACCTATGGTTTGCCAACTTCCGTTAATAAACTTTTGAACGACGGCTTTACCACCAAGTGATATATCACTATAGATAATATGCGGGACATTATGACTATCTATCGCCATTTTTAATCCACTAGTAATTCCAGTATGGAAACGTTCAGGCCCTACATATTGCCAAGAATCACCCTCTAATTTAATTCCTGATAATACGTTACGGTTATTGAACTTGTCAGAAAAAACCACATAGGGAATATCATGACTATCTAACTCAAGGCTAACAGAAAAGGCAGCCGCTATAGAAAAACCTGTATTACCCGCAAAATCCCATTTTGGTTTAGTGACCATCACTGGCGCATCATTTGTTAATGAAACAGAAATAGTAAAGTTTTGATTGGTAACTGGCTCAACATCATCTTCCAAGCCATCGGCTAGGTCAAATGTAAAGCTATCAGAGGTAGTCTCTGAGCCATTGTGTTTATAATAAAGGTTTGAATCATCCAACGTTTGCTGGGTAAACGTGCCATTTACAGCAAGCGCTTCGCCTGAGTCTAGACTGCCATTATCATTTATATCAACAAACAAACTGCCGTTAGAAGGCACTGATTTAAGCGTAAATGTAAGCCCTGTACCAGAGTCATTAGGGTCAGTTGCAGATAAATTCAGAGTAGAGATTACTTTTACAGCACCTTCATCGATTGAAAGACCTTTATTCGTGCTAATAGACGGCGCTTTATTAGGTGTAACTACGTTATAAGTTAAAGTTACCGGCGAGGCGCTCTCTGTGCCATCAGTCAACTCATTAGTGAATGTGAATTCACCAGTGTAGTTACTATCAAGAGTAAAGGTTAAGTTTTCAATCGTTGCCTTTACATCACTAACACTACCAGAAATTGTTAATACACCGCTGTTAGTGTCGTAGTTATAGTTAGCCGCACCGCCAGCAGTACCTGAAAAGCTTCCCGCGTTAGTGTCAGAAAGTGTAATAGTTAACACCACGTCGTCGCCGTCTTTGTCTGATATTATGAAATCAGCAAACGGATCACCTATTGAATCTCCTTGATTGATCGTTAGAGATGAGTCTGAAAAAGATGTTGTAGCATACTTCATTACAGAATTTGTTGTTCTAGTCGTATTTTTAGAATAAATAACATAAGGAGTGTTTTGGCTATCAAGGGAAATAGAATTGCCGCGGGTGCTTTCTTCAGCGAAGCCTTCTCTACCAACATACTGCCAAGTGTCATTTTGATAGCTTACTACGTTACCCCTACCACCGTTAAAAAATATAAATGGTATGTCATTTGCACCCAATTCAAGGTCAGAATCACCTGCATAACCAGCAGACAAGTTCTCACTAACTAAAGACCAAGTTGTGCCGTCAAACTTATAAAAACCTAGCCCAACAGTTCCATTGCTTGAGGTTCTAGCGCTTACATAAATATTGTCATTACTATCAATTGCTATCGACGGTTTAATTGCTCTTGCATTTGATATACCCGCCTCTCCGACATATTCCCAAGATGAACCATCGAAATACATCACAGAAACACCTGTGGTAGTTTGAGAATACTGACTGAATAAAACGTAAGGAGTATTTGAGCTATCAAAAGCAATTTCAGAATGGGTTACATCAGATTGGGTAAACCCTTGTAGGCCAACACTTACCCAATTATTACCATCATATTTTTTTACAACAGCTTTATTTCCTAAACTACTGTCGATATAAACAACATGTAACACGCCATTATTATCAAACGCTAGATTAATGTATGATACATCGCCATTAGTTACAGGTGAACCTACGTCCTCCCAAGATGTTCCATTAAAAGTTCGTACTCTCAAAATTTTATCAGAATCTACTATATCAGTGAAAGAAATAAACGGTGTGTTGTTGCTATCAAAAATTAAATCTGGGTAAAGAGAAGCAAAAAGTGAATCTGAAGAAACCATCTCATCACCAATGAACTCCCAATCTGTACCATTGAATTTCATAACACTGATACCTGTTGGACCTCCTCTCAAAATTACCCAAGGTACATCATTAGTATCGACCTTAATTTTTACATAACTTTCAACATAGCTTGATTGAACGAAGCTAGCACTGCCAAGATCCTTCCACCCGCTGAATGAAAAACTAGGCGCTGTATTTTTCTTTGTTACAGTTAATTCATCACCCTTCTGGATGTTTCTGTCTGATAAAGAAAGATTATCATCATCCAGTATAAGCGTACCCGCTTCAGAGATTCGAGCGATAATCACCCTCTCTAGCGGGATACTCGTTTCATCGCTTATTAATTGTCGTAGAGTACCAATACTGTCACTGGGCTCTACATCAAGCGTAAACGTTTTACTAGGAGAGATAATTGTAATTGGCATAGCCAATATCGACATGGGCGCAATAAGTGCGACTAAGTATAAATATTTAATAATTGTTGATAACATGGCATTTTAATCCTGTAGAAACTTCAAGCTGTTTGCTAATTCACGATGAGTGGTTTAGTAAGTAGACTCAGCTATTCCTTGAGATAATTAAAAATGTACGCCCCCTGCATACATTTGGAGTTGATTAGTTAAACTGATACTTAGCGCCAATAGAAAACATTGTCGTAGAGTAATCATCTATCCTAGCTTGGTCGTAACTTAAGAAAAGTAGAGTATTTTCAAATATTGAATAGCTGATTTCACCGCCAAAAGTCACACTATTGCCGCTGCGTTTCGCTTTAAAAACATCTGATGTATTGATTTGATATTGGTAATTTTGTTGCCAATCAAGGTACCCAAGTTTACCTGTTAGTGATAGGTCATTTGTTAGAGGCCATGATGCTAAAACAACTAGGTGTGGCCCTTTTGCAGATTCAGGGTAAGTTGCTTGCATTACATCATGAAAATTGTCTAAATCAGTCACCTCTCCTGTTAAACGAAAATTTCTATCGCCAAAATCTAAATAACCCAGTTGGACTGAAAATATAGAATCTAGCTGATATCCAAATCCTAGTTGATAACCTACGTCAGCATCTTTCACTGATAAGTTTTCATAATTGACACTCTGCGCAACAAGCTCATTTTTAACAGCGTCTGCCTTAAAATCAGTCGAAGCGTGGCCTATTTGGCCATACAAATACCAATTATTTTCTTTAGCTTGCCCATCTGTACTGAATAGTGCTCCACCAGAAAAAAGAATCAGTATAAAAGCCCATGAAAAACAACTAGAACTTTTAGTTAAAAAGTATTTATGGTTCAAAATAAAGCACTCTCTTAATCTAATTAAACGGGCACAGAATTGATTTAAAGACAATAATATGTAGATTTAAAAGTCAGAATATCAACTCTGCATTTATGTTTTACATTAGATGAAAAGATGAGTGATCCGAATCAGAATCTTCCTAAATTGATGAGCTTGTGAAATTTCCGACAGACATTGTTATTAGTTATTTGGTGATTTTGAATAATTGACAAAAAATCAATTCTAAATAACTAGTCATAGTTTGAAATAAATGAGCTATTATTATTCATAAAATAATGATTCCCGCTTTATTAATGAAAAATAGCTATAGATTTAAATTTATTTTTTATACCCCTATTATTTTCTGTATCTGCTCAGCGGTTTTTGCAAACCCGACTAAGCAGCTCGAATCAGCCTTTGCCACGTCGTTGGTTTTAACCGATGGTGATAGTATTACCTTAGGTTTTGGTGATTTTGATCCACAAACACTGTTTGACTCGCAACATGCCAACAAAGATGAAGACAGTATTGCGCTTAGAAAAGAACTCAAACTCTACAGTATTCCTTACACTTGGCAGCTTGATGAGCCTGGTTATCAACACAAACTAAGCCTGACCAGCAAAGTAAGCTATTTAAATCAATCAGATTTCATTTCGCTTTTTGATAATGTGGCTGACGACTATATTTCAGAAACAGTGTATAACGGGATGATCGGTTTTAATGCCGAAAAAGCACTTGGCTCTAAATGGTCATATCAATTTGGTTTTAATACTCACTACTTACATTACAACAATGATTATGAGTACAACTCTCCCGAGTCTAGACGTAATTTTAAGCCTTTAGCTGAAAATCTTTACACCAACCTCAATAGTAATGCACTGGTGTTAAACCCTAATGCGACCATGATCTATCGCTTACCTAGGCATTGGGGCTATTACGAGTACAAACTTAACTTTAATTATTACTATGGCTGGGCACTCTCTCACCCTGATGGAATAAATAATGCGGCGCCTGAAACATGGCGCACACTCAATGGTATTAAAGCTAAATTTAACATGTTCAAAATCGGGCTTTTTGAGCAAGCTTTTTACATCAAAGGCCAGCGAATCGATTTAGGCGGCGATAGTCGGGTAGCATTTGGGACCGATCACTTTTATGAATACGGTATTGGCTTTTTATGGGATAGCAGAAAATGGACGTCATGGTTCGATAACTTTGGTATTGGTATCAACATTCATAATGGCAGTAGCCTAGATGGCGCTGCTATTGTCTTGTACTTTAATGAAATTTAAGTCCAATATAAAAACACAAACTGAGCAAACAGACTATATTATTAGACATACTTAGAATTCAAGGAGGATTATATGAAACATCACCTCGCAATTGCATGTTCATTGCTTGCCTTAACGGCTTGCGATAAAACCTCTGAACAAACAGCTAAAACGCTTCCACTGCAAGTGAGTGCAGCAGATACCATTTATTATGGTGGTGATATTCTTACAATGACTGGCGATGAACCAGAGTATGCGCAAGCAATCGCAACGCAAGGCGACAAAATTATCTTTGTGGGTGATAAAACTAAAGCCCTTGAGCATAAGTTTGGTAAAACGAAGCTGATTGATTTACAAGGCAAGACCTTAATGCCTGGCTTTGTAGATGGCCACAGTCATGTGTACGCGGTAGGCTTACAAGCCATGGTAGCCAATGTATTACCTAGTCCAGATGGTGATGCTAACAGCGTTGAACAAATCGTTAATATTCTCACAGCTGCACAGAATAACCCTGATTACACCACTTTTATTGAAAAAACCGGCGCTATCTTAGGATTTGGGTACGATGATGCTGAGCTTGATAGATACCCTACAAAAATGGACTTAGACCGAGTTAGCACCGAAAAGCCTGTGATCATCATTCATACCTCAGGGCACTTAAGTGTGGCAAACACTAAAGCACTAGCCATGGCTAACATCGATGAAAACACAGAAAATCCTGACGGCGGGCTAATTCGTCGCATGACAAACTCACAAGAGCCCAATGGGGTACTCGAAGAAAACGCGCACTTTGGATTACTGTTTAAACTTATGAAATCTGTTGATCCTGATTTACAAGATTTAATGCTGCAAGAAGGGCAAAAGCTCTATACAAAATACGGCTACACAACGGCCCAAGAAGGACGTGCTACCCAAGAAGCTTATGACTCGATGGTAAGAGCATCAAAGGCAGATAAATTCGTGATTGATATAGTTGCCTATGCCGATATGGCCACCAGCAGCGGATTTATGGACTCAGCCTATAACAGTAACACCTACACAAATCATTTTCGCATTGGGGGTGTAAAACTTAACTTTGATGGCTCACCGCAAGGTAAAACCGCTTGGTTATCTCAACCATACTTAAAAGCCCCCGAAGGCCAAGAGCAAGGTTATGCAGGCTACCCTACTTTTAATGATGAGCAAGCTTATCAGTATATTGAAACGGCCTTTGCCAATGACTGGCAGGTAATGACGCATGCAAATGGTGATGCCGCCATTGAGCAGTTTTTAAATGCCGTAGAAAGTGCCAATAACAAGCTTGGTAAAAAAGACCGTCGCCCTGTACTCATTCATGGTCAAACAATTCGTCAAGATCAGGTAAATCGTCTTAAAGAATTAGGTATATTTCCATCGCTCTTCCCAATGCATACCTTTTATTGGGGCGACTGGCATGTAAATTCGGTGCTTGGTCACCCCCGTGCCGATTTTATTTCACCTACTCATGCAGTTCTCGAACAAGGATTAATGTTTAGCACCCATCATGATGCGCCTGTAGCTCTGCCAAACGCACTGCGCGTATTAGATGCAACGGTTAACCGTACGACCCGTACAGATCAAGTATTAGGGCCAGAGCAACGTGTTTCTGTGTATACTGCCCTACAAGCAATGACGACATGGCCTGCGTATCAACACTTTGAAGAAAACTCTAAAGGGCAATTAAAACAAGGGATGCAAGCAGACTTGGTAATTCTTGATAAGAATCCGCTAAAGATAAAGCCTGTAGAGCTACATAACTTACAAGTGTTAGAAACCATTAGTCGTGGTGAAACCGTCTACAGCAAAAATTAAACACACTTCAAGGAGTAACATGAATAAGTTTATACAATTAGCCTGTGCTGCGCTGCTGTCTTTTTCTGCATTTGCAGCACAAACCGTTACTACAAAACTGGATATTTTAAATCTTAAGGCGCAGTCTGAGAATGTGCTAACTTCAGGGCAGCCAAGTCAAACTGATTTTGCCAAGCTAAAACAACTTGGTGTTGTGAACATTATCAACCTTCGTGGTGACAACGAAACGAATTGGTCTGAGCAAGAGCTAGTCACTGAGCTTGGTATGAACTATTACCATATTCCTGTGCAATCTAAAGCTGATATTACCATTGAAAACGCCACTAAACTTCAGGCATTACTCAATAAACATCAACAGCAAACTACCTTGCTTCATTGTGCTAGCAGCAACCGTGTTGGCGCTCTCGTTGCGCTTTATAATGCCGTCACCTTGAAAAAGCCAATTGATGAAGCTGTTGAGATTGGTAAACAATGGGGCTTAAAAAGCCTTGAAGGGGTGGTAAGAAGCAAAGTTAACGAAGAGGTTGGTCAGCCATAAGCTGACCAACATATTAGTTTATATTGCTTTTTTCTGACTCTCTTGTTGTTTCTTGGCTTCAACTTGCTGGAACATTGAATCCACTAATTCGATAATTTTATCGTTTGCATCAATAAATTTATCCAAACCACCACCCGTTCGATAGCTTGCTTGCGCAATTGTTTTAGATTGGTCAACATTAGTGACCCAGATATTGGCATAGGCCATATAAAGAGCTAAATCCCAATGCCAGTTCGCAACATAAAATGCAATTGCATCACAACCGTCTGTGTTAGCAGTTGAGATGTCTGTTTGATACGCTTGGTGTTTCATAACATAGTTAGCCGGTATCACGCGTGTTTGCACGTTATGTTTTGCAAAACCTGTTTGCAATGATGTTACAACACCTTCTTTAACTGCTTGATGCTCTGCAATACACACAGTTTTTGGTTTTTCCGCTTCAAAACGACTTACATCTTGTTTCGCCGCACATCCAGCAAGGATAGTTACCGCAGCAGCAACAGCTGACATTTTTAAATATTTCATTATGATTTTCCTTTTTTATAATTACTTAGAGCTGCCATGCATAGCTTAGTTTAGTGAAGAAGGTACGCTCGTCACGCTCAAGACTTTTCAAAGAGTCGTCTTGATATCCTTTGTCTGAATAACCTAAGTAAAACAGCGTCTGAGAGTTAATTTTGTATGAATACACCAGCTGACTGCCATAATCGCGGTTAGTTTGACTGACATCAAATCGATAAGCTTCGTTGTTTCGATCGACATCTTCAAACTGCAAAACGAGTTTTAACATTGAGCGCATATTAAATTTATAATAAACACGTAAATCAGTTAAATTTGCAGTATAAACACGATCATTTTGTTCGTTATCTAGATAGCTGTAACTGTGCTCTAGTTGAACCTGCCAATGATCGTTAATATCCCATGTCATCTCAGGTTCAATACGAACCATGGTACCTAAAGCTGCATTACTGTAATCAATTTTGCTGCCATATTGAGCATACAATAAGAACCGCACATCACGAATAGGTCTAAAACCACCGTAGATATAGCCTATATTTTGATTAAAGAACTCGCCGGCATAAAACTCATTACGATGAATAAAGCCAATTTCTGTTTGCGACTGCATCTTACCTTTAAAAGTAATAAAGCCATCGTATTCTTCTTCGAGTAAATCGCCATTTTGTGCCCACGTTTTATCCCACTCAACATTGTAGCTGTACTCTGTGATTGCATCATCAGCATCACGATACCAAGTTTGCCCACCACCTAATTGTACTTGTTCGTAATCAACTTTAGCTTGGTAGCCTAAATCAGAGCGGTATTCTTTACCTATATTTTCGTAATTAGCGTAGACTTCGTAATCACGCTTAGTTCTAGTAAATTCAATAGCATAAGCTTGATCGGATTGATTCTTATCAACGCCATAATAATCAACTAAAAATTCTGAATTAGTGGTATCTGTGCTTGCAACTTGATACTGCAAACTATCTGATTGGTTAAACCAATAACTACCATCAATCGATAACACGGTATTATGGTAATCATCATTTTCACGGTGAGTGCTCATCACACCAATTGTGCCTTTTTGGCCAATATCAAACTGATAACGCCCCGCTACTGCTTGCGTTTTATCTGCCAGATTAGCAAAGCCCGACCCTTGATTTGTCGGAAGTAAGACACTGGTATTCTGATCGTCAGCGTACATAAAGCCATAGCTGTGCGCGCCGGTTTTACCTGTTAATTTTAAACCCACATCAGGTTCAGCAATCATTCGCGTGTATAAAAGCTCTAGTTGGCTGGTATCAAAATAAGACGCACCATCTAAAAAGAATGGGCGCTTTTCAGCATAATAAATTGAGTAAGTGGTATTTACGTCAAGCTCAAGTGAATCAGCCTCGACCTGCGAAAAGTCAGGATTAATAGTGGCATTGATAACCGCATCTTGCGTCACACCCCAACGTAAGTCCAAGCCCGCTTCAGTATCAACATCGCCATTTTGCCAATCACCCGGCACTGTATCTTTGCTATCATGACGAAGCGCAGTTAAAGTGGGTGTAAGCTGAATATTTTGGCTTTCTGTCATGTTGGCAAAACCTGTGAGTTTATCAAACTGACAAAAGCTACATTTTACATCTCGGTCAAAACCAACATTCGACATTTGATAATACACATCACGCGGATAATTTCGCCATACTGCAAAACTCCACGTTAATTCGGCCTGGTCTTTTGGAAAGCGAAGTGCAGTGAATGGAATACGCATTTCAACAACATAGCCGTCCTCTGTTATTTGCCCTGCGCTATCCCAAATAGCATCCCATGATGGGTCTTCCACCCAATCATCAATATCTGTCATACGCATATCACCTTGCGCACCCAATGGATTTACATAAAACTCATAGCCAGTTCGTTCATCATTGAAGGTGTCAATCATTAAGGCAACATTGTCGTCTTGCCAAAGTGTGTCGCGATCTCGAAGAGCGGCACGAATTTGCGAAGGATCATTATCTTTTGCAATAAAACCCACATACAAGTACTTGCCATCTTCGTACATGTAAGCATCGGTTTGCACTAGCGGTGTGCCTTTTTCGGTTGGTTCGTTCTGATATTTTAATGGCACTTTAGTGGCGTATTGCCAGTGTGGCTCATCCATCACACCATCAACGCTAATAGACTCTTTAATATGGGCAAGGGAGAACTCAGCCTTATCAAATGCATTAGCAGAAAAAGGCACACTAGCAACACTGAGTAAAAAAGTAGGGGCGATTATTTTATTTATTATTCTTTTTATGTACTGCATAAACATCCATTTAGACACTAACGCGTTAGAAACGCTACTTGACTGATTTCAAAGCGATTGTAATTCATCAAGGTACATTTGTTAATCTAATTTTGCATTTAACTGTATAAAAATTAACAAAATACTCCATTTGTACGATTAGCAGAGCCAAAAAAGCCCTATCGCTAAACAGCAATAGGGCTATCTTATAGAAACTCTTATTGTTTATTATCGAAATTTATTACTTTTTGAGGCTTAATTTATTGCCTTTCAATGATTTGCGAACATTTGCGATACGTGAACGATTCTTCGCACGCGCTTCACCCGTTGCCTGACCTGAAGCCTTATTTGTACGGCTACGGCGTAAATGCGACGGCTTTTTACCAATTTTATCAATCAGTACTTCACGGCTGCTTACTTCATAACCTGGTAAAACAACACGCTTGATGCGCTGTCCGATTAGCTTTTCGATATCGAATAAAGTGTTTTCTTCCTCACGACTGACAAACGAAATAGCTTGACCCGGCTTACCAGCACGACCTGTACGGCCGATACGGTGCACGTAGTCTTCTGCAAGCCAAGGTAGGTCGATGTTAATCACACGTGGTAATCCTTCAATATCAATACCACGGGCTGCTACTTCGGTTGCGACCAGCACGCGAACTTTACCTTCTTTAAACTCGCGTAAAGCGCGGCGGCGGTTACCTTGGGTTTTATCACCATGACAAACAACAGCTGGAATACCGTCAAGGTTAAGCTCCTTTACAAGCTCATCGGCAGTTTCTTTCATGTTTACGAAAACAAGTACTTGCTGCCAGTTTTTCTTTCCTATCAATTCAGATAAAAGCTCTTGCTTACGGCGCTCTTCTACAGGATACACAACGTGTTGCACTGTTTCTGCGGTACTGTTTGTTTGATCGACACGAATGATTTCAGGCTGCTTTAGTACTTTACTGGCAAATTGTTTAATTGCCGCAGGGAAAGTGGCAGAGAACAATAAGATTTGACGCGCTTCATCACAGCCATTAATAACCGTTTGCATATCGCTGATAAAGCCCATGTCTAGCATACGGTCAGCTTCATCAAGCACTAAATGCTTAACATTGGCTAAGCTAATGTTACCTAAACGAATATGGTCAAGTAAGCGCCCTGGCGTTGCAACCACAATATCGACACCTGCTTTCAAATCGTTAGCTTGACCCGCTAGATTAATACCACCAAACAAGCACACTGTTTTTAATTCGGTGTATTTTGCAAACGCTTTAAAGTTATTAGCAATTTGCTCTGCTAACTCGCGAGTAGGTGCAAGCACTAGTGCACTTGGTGCATTATTTTCGCTAACAGCTGATTCTGATAATTTTTGGATAAGTGGTAAAGCAAATGCAGCGGTTTTACCCGTGCCGGTTTGCGCACTAACAAGTACGTCTTTGCCTTTTCTTACCGCAGGAATTGCACTACGTTGAACGGGAGTAAGCGTTTCGAAATTAAGCTCTTCTAATGCCTGTAAAAGCTCAGAAGAAAAACTAAATGATTTAAAATTCATGCTGTATAACCTGCGGCCATCATATCAAGGGTCGCAAATTATACAGAAAAAAAATGACTTTAGTTAGTTATAACTTAACTAAAGTGCCTTTTAATGCCACACCAGCGATAAACGTTCCCGCACCACATTGATATTCTGTTTGGCTAACAAACTCACGCTTCTTGTAATACGACTGAATATTTACAACTGCATTCATGCCTTCACGAACAGCACGCTCTTGTAATGCTTTTAAAGCACTGAGCATTACCCATTCACACGCCTCTCGGTCAGTTTTATTAAATGCATTGGTTTTCTTGTTGGTGATCACTTCACCATAAGTTGTTTTAATCGTGTTATGACTTTGATCAGCAAAATACAGCGGAATATCTAACAATGCTTGTTTCGCTTTGGTGGTTTCAAGTAATGCTTGTACAGGTAGTGTTTGTAAATCATCACGTGCAAAACTGTTTGCTGAAAACAAACAAGCTACTAAAACACATGCAAGGGTCAATAACTTCATTTAAAAATTCCTTCTATAAAATTTCCATGCAACGCCAAAACCGACCGAAACATTATAATCTTGCTTCACGAGTGGGCTTGCATCTTGTTGACTGTTAGCAAGATGGTGATATTTAACAAAACCACCTAACCAATACTTTGGTGTGTCAAAATGTACCCCAATTGATACATCAGCACCAGAAAAACCTGAACGACTTGAGTATGCTTGGCGAGTTTCATTGCTATGTAAGTCACTCACTCCATAGTAGTAATCAAGGTATTTATCGCTAGCAAAGTTGATATTGCCACGAAACGCTAATGAAAATTGTGAATCCGCTTTTTCGATGATCGGCACTCGATAATACACACTTGGCCCATAACGCCAGCCAATATCATCAATACCAGAGAAATCTGTCGCAATGGCTTTGCGTGCAAACAGGCTTAAATACAAGTGCTGTCTAGAATTTGGTTCACCTATTAAGTAGTAATTAAGCGAAGGCCCTAATTCAAACACCCAATCTAGATCATCCATACCTTCTCGGGCTTTGTTATCTTCACTGTCAACCGCAAGACCTACGCTTGCAGATAAATCTAAATGGAGATTTTCTTGCTGCCACAAAAAGCCAGTGAAACTATTACGGTCTATGGCCATTGTGTCACTTTGATAACGAAAATAAGGCACAGGCAATAGGTATTGCTCACTTTCATCTGAACCTAAATAATGCGGGATATCTGCATAAAAAAGGCCTGCACCGAACTCCATTTTTGCAGTGCCCTTTTCTCCACTGTCTTCTGCAGCATAAGCATTAAAAGTTAGAATAAATAAAATACTTATGATGCAGCGCTTGATCATGCTTGCCACTTTTTAAAAATTAACGAGGTATTGATACCACCAAACGCAAAGTTATTACTCATAATGTAATCTGTTTGCATTTCACGGCCATTGCCTTTGATATAATCTAAATCAGCACACTCAGGGTCGACATCCGTTAAATTGATAGTAGGTGCAAACCAACCATCATTCATCATATTGATACTCGCCCATGCTTCAATGGCGCCACACGCTCCTAATGTATGACCTAAATAGCTTTTTAATGAACTAATAGGTTTCTTGCCAAGGGCGTTGAAAGTCGCTAGAGACTCCGCAATATCACCTCGATCTGTTGACGTACCATGAGCATTCACATAGCCAATTTGGTCGGCAGTAAGCTGTGCATCATGAAGGGCCATTTCGATAGCCACTTGCATTGTTTCTGCGGTAGGTTGCGTAACATGTTGACCATCTGAGTTACAACCAAAACCGACGAGCTCCGCATAAATGGTTGCTCCACGGGCTAGGGCATGCTCATACTCTTCTAAAATGAGTGTGCCTGCACCTTCACCAATAACCAGACCATCACGATTTTGATCAAATGGTCGTGGCGTGCTTTTCGCAGCATCATTTTTTGTGCTGGTCGCGTACAAGGTGTCAAATACCGCGGCTTCTGTGATGCATAACTCTTCTGCGCCACCAGCCACCATGGCTTTTTGACGGCCATACTTTATCGCTTCGTAAGCATAACCAATACCTTGCGAGCCCGATGTACAGGCAGAGCTGGTGGTGATCACGCGACCTTTTAAACCAAAAAAGACACCCACATTCACAGGCGCTGTATGCGCCATCATCTGGATGTAACTGGTGGCCGTTACGCCCGTCATTTCACCGGTTTCCATCATTTTTGCAAAAGCCAATAATGGTGGTGTTGACCCCGTTGACGAGCCAAAAGCAATCCCTGTAGAGCCATCGGTTAGGCTTGGATGCTCTAATAGCCCAGCTTCTTCTAAAGCAAGCTCTGTAGTACGGGTCGACATCATAGCAACACGCCCCATTGAGCGAACTTGTTTACGCTTATAATGACTTGGTTTAGTAAAATGAGTAACAGGTGCCGCTAGTCGAGTGTTTAGTTCTGGCGCCACATCCCAGTCAGTCATGTACTGAACGGCATTTTCACCTTTTTGCAAAGCGGTTTTAAATTCGTCCCAGGTATCACCTAATGCAGTGATGGCAGACATGCCTGTAACAACAACACGCTTCATTACACCATACCGCCATTCACAGAAATAACTTGGCGGGTGATATACGCGGCGTCATCTGAACATAAAAACGACACAGTACCCGCGACTTCATTAACAGAACCCATACGTTTTAATGGGATCATTTTTAGCATTTCATCAACCGGTAAATCGTCTGTCATTTCGGTTTCGATTAACCCTGGTGCCACGCAGTTAACGGTGATCTTACGTTTTGCAAGCTCAAGCGAAAGTGCTTTGGTCGCACCAATAATGCCCGCTTTAGCGGCACTGTAGTTAACTTGCCCGCGATTACCAGCAATCCCTGATACTGACGCCATAGTGACAATACGGCCACCTTTACGACCTTGCACCATTGGCATCACCGTTGGATGCACCACATTGTAAAATCCGTCAAGGCCAGTACGGATCACTTTATCCCAATCATCACCTTGCATCGCAGGAAACGCCATATCATTCGTGATACCTGCATTACAGATCACCCCATAATACGCACCGTGCTCGGCAATATCAGCTTCAATTTGTTGTTTAGCAAGTTCTCTATCGCAAACATCAAATTGCAATAAGCTTGCATGACGACCAAGCGCACTAATTTCTTCACAGGTTTGCTCTGCTTCAGCCACGCCACTGCGACAATGAACAGCAATATCAAAGCCATCGTTAGCTAGTCTCAGTGCGATTGCTTTGCCTATACCGCGGCTTGAGCCGGTGACTAAAATACGTTTTGTCATTGATTTTCTCTTATAAACTGCATGGGGTCTTGTGGTTGAAACACATTGATTTTTGCTTCTGCTAAGCATGTTTCATCGCTATGTATTTGACACTCAAATACACTTAACCCTGATTCTTCTTGATATAATTTTGTCACCGAGACTTTAAGCGTTTGCTCGTTTTTAAATACCGGTGCATAGGTTTTATATTTGCGCGTGCCAATTAAAAAACCAATTTGTACTTCATTCCCTTTGTCTTTTGCCAGCGCACCCGCATAAGCTGCGATAGTTTGCGCCATATATTCACAGCCAATATAACTGGCAACCCCATTTAAGCTTTCGTCATAAAACGGGCTGTGTGAACTTATATCCACTTCACAACAACCTGACTCTTCGCTGTAACTAGATAAGCGATTGAGCAATATCATTGGTTCACTATGAGGGACTACTTGCTCAATTTTATAGTGATTCATTTAGATGTCCTAGTACTACACTGACATTATTGCCACCAAAGGCAAACGAATTTGATAAACAGGTGTTAATTTCTGCCGTTTCTGGTTGTGTTATTAAACCAATTTCAGCCAAAGAGTCGTCTTTTTTCACCTGATTACATACTAATTGATTAAACTCTGGGTAGGCCAAATAGAGCCAACATAATCCCGCTTCTAAGGCACCTGCAGCGCCTAGGGTATGGCCGGTCAAATGTTTAGAAGAGCTCACTTTAGTATCTTTGCCAAATACCTCACTGATTGCCAGAGATTCCATGGCATCATTTTGCGGTGTGGCTGTTCCATGGGCATTAATGTAGTCGATATCTGAAGGTGTTAAATTCGCGTCTTGCAATGCCATTGTCATAGCTGCGACTGCGCCAGAACCATCTGCAATCGGGGCTGAAATATGGTGAGCGTCAGAGCTTTCACCACCACCTAAAAAGGCAATACTTTGTTTTGTGTGCTGCTCTTTACTCATAATAAATAACGCTGCGGCTTCACCAATATTGATACCAGCTCTGTCGCCACTAAACGGCTTACAAATTTCATCGCTAATAGAAGATAACGAATCAAAGCCATTGATAGTGAGTTGGCACAAGCTATCTACCCCACCACAAATTACCACATCGGCTAAATCAGCACTGAGTAAGGCACGCGCACTAATAAGCGCCTTGGCACTTGAACTACACGCAGTTGAAATGCTGTAACTTGGCCCCTTCGCAGCGAGTTTTTTGGCAATATAATTGGCGGGTGCAACGAGCGCTTGGTCGTAATAATCAAATTCCTCTGGCCACTTTCCCTTCGCTGCATGGGCTTTTCGGCCTCTCTCACCTTCTTGAATTGCAGCAGTACTGGTACCAATCACCACAGCAATACGGCTACTCGGAATGTCTATGTTTGCTAATGTGCCAGCAATTTGCGCAAGCGCTAAATCGATTAGCTGATAAAATCGCATTGATGCTGTTAATGGCAGTTCATCAACCAAACCCACAAAGGTTGGGCGCTGCTCAAATGCAAGCGACGTCACCTCTGTGAGTGTTTGTTTAGGTTGCAAGCTGATACTTTGCATAGTTTGTTGATGACCAACCCCCAATGCACTTACAATACCTAAGTCGTTAAGCCAAAATGGCATAATCAATTAACCCTTTGAAATTTAATTTTGTAATCTCGCTGAAAGTTTACAAGTTCTGTTGCACCGTCTAAATAGCGAATTTCACTTATTAACTGTTCACCTTGATATAAACGCCGTGTCGAGCCTTGTTCAACCAAGTTCAAACCATAAAGTTGCGAGTTCAGCACAGTAACCGGCCAGTGTACTAGCATAATATCAGCAAGAATATAGCGAGGATCAACCGCGTTGATAGGGAGCATTTTTTCGCTTTTAATCGGCGCTAGTGGCGCTTTTTCTAACTGAAATATCGGCATACCTTGAGCCGTCATAACAGCCAAGTTAATACCCGTTTCACTGTTTAAACTCAGTTGCGCTAGTAATGTATGCTGCTCATCGCCATGGTGTACTTCAAGTACTTGCTGCCAATTATCAGCAACTAATGACGGCGGTGGATCAAGCAAATAAATCCCTGCATTTGGCGCTAAATCAACGCCCGTTTTTACTGCAAATTCACTGGCACAACTTGCCACTAATATGCTCAAAGATAAGAGCAAAGAGCGTGTTAGTCGCGACATAATTCAACCAACGTATTTAAGCGTTTGTTGCTTTGTTTTACAAATGGGTTTTGTAAGTCCCATGCATAACCGGCAAGAATAGCACTGATCATCTCGCGCACTTGTTGGTTTTTCTCACTGTAAAAAATCACGTCTTGAAAAGAGCCATCATACC
The DNA here is from genome assembly GCF_017808125.1 of Pseudoalteromonas sp. PA2MD11. NCBI lineage: Bacteria > Pseudomonadati > Pseudomonadota > Gammaproteobacteria > Alteromonadales > Pseudoalteromonadaceae > Pseudoalteromonas > Pseudoalteromonas sp. PA2MD11. The sequence continues at coordinate 103,231 of NZ_JADKNF010000014.1, read as the reverse complement.
AAGCACTGACGTAGGTTCTAAAGCAATTAACCCCTTGTTGCAAAGGCTCACTGTAATCATTTTTGAAATCAACTTGCTCACCACGTAAGTAGCTATCAACTAAAGGAGCGACCAATGAGGCGGATTTTAATGCAATCGTCACCCCAGATGAAAATACCGGATCTAAAAACTCACCGGCATTACCAAGTAGTGCAAAATGTTCACCATACAAGCTCGACACATTAGCCGAATAGCCTTTGATAGCACGCGCTTCGCCAATTGCTTCACGATTGGCTAATAACTCACTTAAATAGCTATCTTGTTCAATAAATTCATTTAAACCAGCGAGTGGTTGTTTATCATTAAGCTGCTCTGGTTTACCAACGACACCAATGCTTGCCGTACCATCACTAAATGGGATCAGCCAATACCAAATATCTTTATGCTCTGGGTGAACATTAATTAAGATTTTTTCACGGTCAAACTGGGTATCGCTAATATTATCTTTAAAATGGCAGAAAAAAGCCCAACGTACAGGGAAATTTGATGCTGACTCTAAATCAAGTAAGCGAGGTAATACTCTGCCAAAACCACTGGCATCAAGTACAAAACGCCCTTTAATTTGATAGCCTTGCTGGTTTTCATCCGTAACATCAAGTAAAGCGCCATCCTCACAATCGGTGAACGCTAACACGCTATGTTGGTAACGTATTTCAGCCCCTTGCTGCATGGCACCATCGGCTAAGCATTTATCAAAGTCAGCGCGTTTTACCTGAAAAGTCGTACCAGGGCCTTCACTAAATTTCTCGGTAAAATCGATTGTTGTGTGGTCGCCCCGACGCTGAAACGCCGCACCATTTTTAAACTGAAAACCAAGCGATTGTGCCTGTGTTTGCACCGCTTGCTCAAGGCCTGCTTCTGCTAAAAAGCTCATGCACTGGGGTAATAAACTTTCACCAATCGAAAAACGCGGAAAGGTTTGCTGCTCTAACACCACCACACGCCAACCTTTTTTCACCAGTAAACTGGCAGCCACGGCACCTGAAGGACCCGCACCAATAATAACAACATCAGCCTGTTGAACTTGATTATTCACCTATTATTTTTCCTTATTTTTAGGTAATTCAATACTGAGCGGCGCAAAGATATAGATACATATTAGCCCCACTAATACCGTTAATCCGAAACTGAAAATGGCCGGCGTTTTCGAAACGGCCAACATGCCAAATACCCACATCGATGATGCCGCTGACAAACTAATTGCGAGTACATTGCTCGGGCTTAAATTATTGACTTGATAAAACACCAAGTAATCGATTGCCAACGCTAATATCAATAAACAGCCTAACAAATTAAAAATCGATAGCTGAGATTGCAGCGCACTGCATAGTAGCAGTACAGCAGCGGTAATTAGTACAAGTACTAACGTTTGTTTACACGCCGTTTTAAAACCAAATTTAACGCTAAAGAGTAGTAACGCAAAGGTCATCGCAATGGCCAGTGTCACCAGTAACGAATTTGAGTAATGACTTAAACCTTCGCTTATCATCGCGACTTTATCGTAAACAATTAAATCTGGGTAAGCGTTGGCTAAATCCATCAGCTCGGATTTATTTACACCCGTTACCATAAACCAGCTTGCGGTCAATGTATTGTTTGAGATCACTTGGTTAGCGATTAACGGCGCTAACGGTGAATTAAGTGCCGCGTCTAAATCAAGCATTGATGTTGAGAGCTCAACGGGCGTCCCTGTCATTTGGCTAACTACACTCATCGCTTGTTGGGCTGAATGCAGTTGCTCGTAGTTTTGCTGTTGTAATTGTTTACTAGGCACTAAGTCACTAAGCATCACTGCACTGCCATTAAGGCCGAGAATAGTTGCTTTTAATGCTTCTTGTTGTACTAATAACTGCTGCGCATTATCGGCAAATAAAATCATGATTTGGCCATTATCTTTACCTAATAAAGACATATGCAAAGCTTCGTTTTGCATTAAATCAGCAGGACTTGCATTTAACAGCTTTACATCATCATTAATCACAGGGGGTTTTAGTAAGGCAAAAGCACTCAGAAACACTAGCATCAGCATGCTGAGTGAGACGCGATAATGCGTTAATCGTTCTAAATAACCACTTAACCTGTTTGCTAACTGATGCGCAACAGTGTTAATGGTTAAACCCACTTGCCAATAAGGCAATAAAATACGGGTGCAAAGCCAAGCTGTAACTAGCCCTGCAACAACGAACACGCCAACTTGACTGAGTAACTGCACCGGTGAGAAAAACAAACTCGCGTAACCGAGTGTGGTGGTTAGTAACGACAACAACAGTGCCAGCTTAAGCCCTTGACTAAAACCTTGCGGCTGCTCGGTTAAATCAAGCATGCCATGAAATGCATAATCAATGGCAATACCAATCAGCGTCACGGCAAACACCATGGTTAATACATGCACCTGACTAAAAATACTGATCAGCGCAATGGTGCCGCCAATAGCGGCGCTTATAACGGTTACAGAGGCCAACCACAATGCATTTATCGAGCGGAACACCCAGACCACCATCACAATAAGCGCCAGCAAGCTCACCGAACCAAACAAGGTCATTTCAAATTTGGCTTGCTGCGCATTTGCTGCGGTGTGAAATAAAGCTCCAGCATAGCGAATTTGTGTATCGGGATAGCGGCTTTCAAGCTCAGCGATATAGGCAACTATCTCATTGCTCAACGCTATTGATTGATTTATTGAAAAGGCATTGTCAGCACTTTGCACGAATAACATTAAATACTCATCACCTTGATAGTTAATGTTAATTCGGCCATCTTGCAGCTCAAATTGCTGCATGTGTGCCATAGCCTCAGATAAAAACCCCGCAGTGGCAAGTGTTGGGTCTTGGTTGATAGTACTTGAAACAAAAGGATCAGCGACTTTACTCAACTGATTAAAGTAATACTGTTGAAAGCGATTAGCATCGCCAATTGCTTGTTTATATTCCTCTGAAACTAAATGCCCAGCGTACTGACCGTAAAATGCTGCCAACTGGGAGATTTCGGGTAACTTAAAACGAGCCTCAATGTGTTTACTCGCCAGCCACTGATGTAAATCATCATAAGCTTTTACTGCATTCTCACCACGAAAAGAAAAGCTTAATTGCTGTTTATTAGCCGCAAAAAAGTGTTCTTCAACTTGCTGTAAACGCGGTTCTGACTTTGGCAACAAAGCCAAAATATCATTATTCAACGTAGGCTGTTTTAGAATAAAAACAACCACTAAGGCGCTAACTAATAGGCTCAGCCAAGCGAGCGTTAGGCCCCATGCTTTCACTGTTTTTGCTCATTTTGCGGATAAGCAAAGCGTAACACAGTAAAGTTACCATTTGCTTCTTGCAGACGCACACGGCTCACTTGCTCTGCTGCTACACATAATTCGAACTGACTAAATAGCTGCTTTAGCAAGCCATCTTTAGGCAATAAAGTCTGACAACCGGGCTCTGCATGATCTGTCATTGTAAATTGCTCAGTAAGTGCTACTTCATCATGCTTTAAAATCGCTTGCAGTAAATTAACGTAAGGCTCTGCACCTTTTTGTAGCTGTGGCTTATCTTGGTCATTCAGGGTATATACTTGCCCTTGCTTGATTAATAGCGTGCTTTTAACCGGAGATTCAACCTGCCAAGTGAGGCTATCTTCAGCAAGTTCAAACGAACCTGTTGATATAAAAGGTTTACTAAATCCTTTAAAATGCTTCTCTTGGCTAAATGTGCCATGCTCTGTCACTGCGCTTGATGCAAACACAGGAAAAAAAACTAGCACACTCAGTAACAACACGCTTAATCGCATTAAATCACCTTTTGAAGTTTTTCTTGTAGCACAGGCGGCGAAACAAACTGCATTTCTTTTTTCTCTATATCAACCGCAACTTGGATAGTCGTTGCTTTGGTTAACTTTTTACCTGTAGCGCAATCAGTGATTACGTAATCAATACGTAATCGTGTTTCATATTCTTTTAAGTAGGCATCAACGCGGATTTTTTGTGTAAACAATGCAGAGCCGACGTACTTAATATGCATGTCAATAATCGGCCATGCATAGCCAGACTCTTGCATTTGCACATAATCATAATCAAACAAACGCAGTAATTCACAGCGCGCGACTTCTAAATAGCGCGGGTAATTACCATGCCATACCACATTCATTGGATCGCAATCATGAAAAGGAATTTCAATCTCAACATGAGTGCTCAGCAACGAGCCACGACTATGCATATAAACTCCAACGTTTTGTTTGAATAGCGTCAACCGTAAAGCGAAGAACAGCCTCTAGAGGACGGTCTTCATCAAGCAGCGGGAAAAACTCGCTAATGTCTTGATACATACTTTGTACATCAGGGGTTAAACTAGCAAACTCAAGCTCGCCACTATTAATACGTAAACGCAAACCTTGAATACTCGCAAGCAAGGTACAAGCAACCACTTGCTCGGTAAGTTGCAATATACGCAAACAATCTCGCGCAGCGATGGTTCCCATGCTGACTTTATCTTGGTTGTGACACTCGGTTGAACGAGAAAATACACTTGCAGGCATGGTTAGTTTTAATGCTTCAGCCGTGTATGCACTGGCACCAATTTGGACCGCTTTAAAACCATGGTTAATGTAGCGACGCTCATCATTACTCGCCGATAGGTTAGAAGGCAAACCATTGTTATAGCGCGTATCAACTAAAGATGCGATTTGTCTATCGGCTAAGTCGGCTAAATTAGCAACAGCAGTTTTCATGCTATCCATTACCATTGCAATATGACCGCCATAGAAGTGACCACCATGCAATACGTGCTCACCTTCACCATCGATGATTGGATTATCATTTGCCGAATTTAGTTCATTTTCAATCATTTGCCTAAACCACGGCAAACTATCTTGCAGCACACCAATAACATGTGGAGCACAACGAATTGAATACCTATCTTGTAAGCGGTCAGCATTACGCGGGTGTTCTACGTGGTTTAAGTCTCTACGGATCCATGCAGCTACTTGCTGTTGCCCTGGATGTGGCTTCACCGAAAACAAAATATCATCAAAGTGATGACTGTTACCCTTTAATGCCAGGCTTGCAAGGGCTGTTATACGGCTGGTTAATTTAGCTAGATAATCTGCTCTATCATAAGCAAGGCATGCCAAAGCTGTCATTACGGCCGTGCCATTCATAACTGCTAGCCCTTCTTTCGGGCGCAGCTTTAATGGCTTTAAACCAAGTTCTTGCATCACCTCTAGACTGTTTTTAATTTCGCCTTTGTAATACACATCACGCTCGCCAACCATAGCACCGGCTACATATGAAAGTGGCGTTAAATCACCACTGGCTCCCACTGACCCTTCTTGCGGGATCACCGGTACTATATTGTGATTTAAAAAGTCACGTAATAAATTCAACATCTCCCAGCTAACGCCGGAATAACCTTGTGAAAGCGAAGTTAAACGGGTCGCTAAAATAGCGCGCCCTTGGACTTGATTAAACACATCACCAAGGCCACAACCATGAAATCGAGTAAGATGCAGTGGTAACTCATTAACTAAATCAAGCGGCACTTTTACGGTTACCGAGTCGCCATAACCTGTGGTTACGCCATATATCACGCCATCGTCTTCAAGCAACTTATCTAAAAACGCGACGGCGCTGTCTATTTTATTCGCAAATTGACGGTCTGATGTTAACGCTACAGCACCTTGCTCTAATGCAATATGAACAATATCTTCGATTGATAACCGCTGTTGGCCAAATACGGTAGTCGAGTGCTCTGACACCTTAGTTCTCCTTGTTTTGACTACGAGACACTTGCTCGTCATTTTGCCAAAAATCATAAAAATTAAACCATTGATACGGATAGGCCGCAGCATAAAAACTGAGCCTTTGCGCATAATCGCTAACAATTTGTTGTAATGTTTGTTGCCTCGTTTTACGCGGTAAAACGAGCTTGTCGGCGTATTTTTCAAAAATCACGCGGTAAAATGTTTCGCCATTGGGCTTTTTATCTTTTAAACAAAACAGATGAAACACCGGGCAATCTAACAGCGCAGCTAAAATGAATGGCCCTTGTGAAAAAGGGGCTGGCTTACCTAAAAAGTCAGCTTCGATAACTCTTCCTGCGGTGGTGGTACTGGTTCTATCACCGACAATCACCACAATTTCACCCTGCTCGACTTTTTCTTTGAGCATAATTGCCATATCAGGGCCAAGATCGGTTACTTGAATGAGGTTTACCGCAACATCCGGATTAATACTTTTTAGTAATTTATTAAACTCAACGGCATGATGAGTAAACACCAACACATTAATTGTTTTACTGTTTCGATGTTGGCTAAGAGCTCTACATACCTCTAAGTTACCAAGGTGTGAGCCGATAAAAATAGCCCCTTGCTGTTGCTCATCGAGTTGTTTAAACAACGCTTCGTTGGTGTAAAGAATATTATGTTGCTGAATTCGTCCAAGCCATGCATCTATTTTGTCAAAGGCGCTGTCAGCAAAGCAGCGAAAATGACGGAAGCTATCGCGCCAAGTGACTGCTTTGCTATTGCCATTCACTTTACGCGCTTGGGATAAGAATGCATGTGACGCTTGGCGGGCAGTTTTGCCAGTTAAAAACAAATAAAATACCACCGGAAACAACACCAACCACAAGCCTTTTCGACCAAATACGCGATAGCACACGAGCAATATTTGCATGCCAAAGCGATTGCCACGTTCTTGCATTTTTGACCAGTGCTTTACAGCCATTAGCCTGTCACCTTACGCCAAAGTAGCTTAGGTGAGCGTAGCAACATGCCAAAGAATAAGCGCGTGTGCAGCCACGAAATTCCCACGTTATCGTGTAAGGCTCGAAAATGAGATACGCCATTTTCAGGGTAAATAACCTGGGTTGGCAAAAACGTGACTTTAACACCTTGCCAATAAAGCCTGACTAAAATTTCAATATCAAAGTCCATGCGCTTGCCAAGCGTTTGCTTAGCCATTAATTGCTCAACGGCTGCTAAGGGGTAAACCCGAAAACCACACATTGAATCAACAATATCAAAGCTGAGCGTTTCTACCCAAACCCAAAAATGGGTGATATAACGACTTAAATAACGGTGCTTAGGCACGGAGCTGTCATAAATTGGGCAGCCACTGATCACCTTGTTAGGTGATGCATTACTTAGTTCAATCAACTTACTAATATCTGCTAACGAATGCTGGCCGTCAGCATCAACCTGAATGGCATGGCTAAACCCTTGCTGATAGGCAGCCATCAAGCCAGTTTGAACTGCGCCACCCTTACCTTGATTTTGAGCATGGCTTATCAAGGTCAAAAAATCGTACTTAGCGTTAAGTTTTGCAAATACTTGCTTGGCATCAGCGTCACTGCCATCATCAACCATGATTATCGGCAGCTGTAGCTCTTTTAGCTCATCGAGTACAGCAGCAATAGCATGGGTGTGATTGTAATTAGGAATAACAATACAAAACTGGTTCATGGCTTAATCACAAAATACTATTCGACCGGATGCATGTTGGCCTTTGTCTGAGTGATAGCTAAACAGGCACTTGCCTTTTGCATTGCGCTCAAGAGTTAGGTTTACCGTCATATCGGGGGTTGTTACCACCTGAAACTTTAACACTTCTAAATCTTGTACTAGTTTGCCAAAACCCAAATATTGCTGAGCATATTTTACTGCCCAATCCAGCTGTACTACGCCTGCTAAAATTGGTGCATCTGGAAAGTGGCCCCGAAAATAATCTAAATCAGCCGCAATGGTTAACGCTAAACTCACGCTAGTTTCTGTTTGTGATAAAACGGCCACCTCTGGGGTCACGTTATTCAGACTTGGCAAAATACTGCTCCAATGTTTTTAAACTTAATTTAGCTTGGCTGTTAAAAGGAAGTGCATCGATATAGCGCCATTTACGCGGTAAGCAAATACGTTCAAAGCGGTTTGAGAGGTGCGCTTGTAATGTGCGGTTAATTGCCAATTTACCCTGCTGTTCAAGCTCTTTATTAGCTTCATCACTGAGCACAACCACCGCACCAATGCGCACGCGCTTAGCTGGAATAACCACCACTTTAACTTCTTTTACCCAGTCATGGCTTTGCAGATAACTCTCAAGCTCATCTAGATTTAAACGTTTTTCTTCAATTTTTATCGTTCTGTCTATACGGCCCAACAGTTTAAATTGACCATTTTTATGAACGAGTGCTCTATCATCTAAAGGAAAATTCGATTGCTCTAAAATCGCAGAGTCTAGCATCAAGCGTCCTTCATGATTCAGCGATAAAAAATTACCATTAAACGGCTGCCATGGTACATCAACCGCGGCTTGTGTAACTTGTCGATAAGCAATACCGCCAGTTTCGGTACTACCAAATACTTGGGTAGCAGGGCGAGCTAACTGGTTAAATAAAGTTTCGGCATGCTCATTATTGAGCGGTCCGCCAGAAGAAAATAACCATTTAATTTTGTCACGTTCAGGAATTAACACATTATCAGCACATAAACGACCAAGTTGCGCAGGGCTTGAAACGAGCGCTGCATAACGAATATTTTTTAGCCTTTGCGCAATATGCTCAGGGTACTGAATTTGTTCACTATCAATTATATGGCCTTTCGCCAACGGCCAAAGTAAGCGAAACAATAAACCGTAAATATGCTGATGCGAAACAGTTGCTAAAAACGTAAATTGGCTGGGTAAGTCAAATGACATTGAAAGTACTGCAAGCTCTCGATTTAGTACCCGCCACGGTTTTACTATTGGTTTAGATTGTCCTGATGAGCCTGACGTATAAAATATAACTGCTGTGTTTGTTGGCCATTGTAAACGGTTAGTTTGCAAAGGCGTGTGACCCAGACTGAGTTCAAGGTTGGTAAATAGCACATCATCATCGATATTGGTCGCATCGCCTGCAAAAAAAGCAGACTGAGCAAGCAATAAACTTAAGGTTTCGTGCTGACCATTAGGCGGAAGAATAACATTATGACCACTACAGGCTAAGGCAAATAAGCGCACTGCAAATTGGTAGGTATCGGGGTGGAATAACACCACATGACTGCCAGCTTTAAGCGCCGTAAGCTTACTTTGATAAGCGGCAATATCAGCAAAAAACTGTGTGTGTGTTATTGGCTGCCCTGCAATAACAAATGCAGCATCTGGGTGAAATTTCAGGTTACTCGATACCATTATTTTTAACCTTTTGTCTTACAAGCCATTCCACAAGGCCCAAGAGAGCTATTAAAATATAGGCTATTAGTCCGTTATACAGAGTCCATGTCTGTAACGAAGTAAATAGGCTAGTGTATAACGCAATACTGCCATTAATAATAAAAAAAGCGCACCATACTTTAGTAACTTGGCGCGTGTAATTAACCCCTTTCTCATCAAGCTCAGGCTCTTTAATTCGAGCAAAACTCTCAATGACTGTTGGGCCACTTTTCAGTGAATAAGCAAAGGTTATGGCCATTACTGTATTTATAATGACCGGGTACAGTTTTAGGCCCAGATCATTGTTAAAAAACTGCGTGGTTGCTAAAGCGATAATAGCTAATATTGAGGCCGGCTTTATCCATGGCATAGATGTGAGCAGCTTTTTGCTCAGCAAAAGCCTTAAACCTAACAATACCATTAGTACCAAGCTCACTTGCCTTATTGAGATATGCTGTAATCCAAAATACACAATAAATGGGTATAAAGATAAGCACACTAAAAGCAGTGTTGTGGTTATCGCTTTGAGCATAGTAATGTTTATGAAACGAGTTTTTCTACTTCATTTACAACATCTTGCACAGTACGCACTTGTTTAAATGCATCTGGCTCAATTTTCTTGCCAGTGATTTCGCGTAGTTTTACAACTAAATCAACAGCATCAATGCTATCAAGATCTAGGTCTTGATACAGGTGCGCATCTAGGCTGATATCATCAGCATCAATCTCAAATTCATCTACTAAAATGCCCTGTAAAACGTTGTAAATGTCAGCAGCGGTTTTCATGCTTATTCCTACTTCTAAGTCTGTATTATGATTGGTGTTGGTTAATAAATTCTGCCAGTGCATCTACTGATGCAAAATGGGCTTTTGTTTGTTCTGAGTTTGCGTCAATTTTAACGTTAAACTCTTTTTTAATGGCTAAGCCAAGCTCTAACGCATCGATGCTATCTAGGCCTAAACCATCAACAAACAAAGGTTGGTCATTTTCAATATCATCCACGGTAATATCTTCAAGATCTAAGCTGCTAATGATTAATTGTTTTATTTTGTTCTTTAGTTCAGTCATAGGTGCCTGAGTTCCTCTGAAAAGTAATGTTGCAAATCACGGGTTAATTGTCGTGCTTGCATGGCGGGTTGTTCATTATTAAATGTGTCGTTAAACGTAAATGGATCAGTGGCAAAGCGCATCTCAAAATGCGCTTTTGTTGCGGCAACGCAATACCATGGTGTGCCTTTGGTCAAAGTGCTGGGTTTCATACTAATCAGCACTGAGGTTATAGGGGCTTTACAACGCGCAGCAATATTTGCCGCACCACGCTTAAATTTTAACTGTTCACCTGGGGTTGTGCGGGTGCCTTCAGGAAAGATAATCAGGTTATTTCCAGCAGCGAGTGACGCTTCACATTCATTCAGTAACTCTTGCGGATCTTCATTACTAATATAACCTGTGCCTTTAATTACACCGCGCATAAATGGATTTTTAAATAGGTGTGCTTTGACCACGCAGTCAGCATTTTTAATCACAGATATCAGCACTACAACATCAATTAATGAGGGGTGATTGGCAAGCACTAGCTGCCCCTTAAGATCATGAAATTTCTGTTTATCTTGCACAGAAAAATGGATAGCACCGGTGTAATGCATTAAAGCAACAAAGAATTTAAAACTATAGTGAACAGTTAAACGGGCTTTCTGCTTACGTTTAAATTCACAAGGTTCCAAAAATCGTTGAATAGGTAAAATCAACAAGGTAAGTAAAATACCGCCAAACCCAAAAACAGCAAAGCAAAAACCAGTTGCTAATACACGCCAAATTTTGTTCAGCTTTTTATATAAATTAGCCACCATGGTACTGTAGCATCCAAGCTGATTGTTGATGTGTCAGCAGCGATTGTGATCCTTTGCTTGCTAAAGCAGCTGCTAACTGTAGACTCAAGGGTAAACACGAGTCACTTTGAGAGTGTTCAGATTCAGGAAGTTGTGTTAATTCAAAATACGGTTTGTCTACCTGAACTTTGGATAATATGAACGACACACTATGAGCAATTTGTTGCTCATCGCTAAATGGTAAGTATTCATCAGGTAATACACTTTCGGCATGGGCAACCAAAATTTGCTGCTCAACACCACTCTGGACACGTGCAAAACCATCAATCATGGCTGAAATAATGCTGTCTTGACCACCTGCTATGGCATTCATCGGGGCTTTGTTTTTTGCAATAATCGAGAACAAGCCTGTTGCAGCATTATGTACACTCAAACCAAATGCGGTCGGAGAAAGCGGTTCTTGTTCAACAAGTGAATGCAATAGTTGCGCTGTTTTAGGTAAGTCGCCATGACGAGATGAAAAATTAACGGCTAACTGCTGATGCTCACCTTGCGCTTGATGCATAGTATGAAGTGCCATTTTCATAAACGGGCTTAGACGGCGGCGCTGCATTGGTGCAACCCAGCTTAAATCAAGGTCAGGGTGATCAAGATGGCTTAATTCTGCAATTTGTTGCTCGGGCGCAACCCATACACACAAATTATTAACAACAAATTTCACAAATATTATTCTTTTAGCGCCAAACGATTGCTAATTTTACCCATAAGGCATAAAAAAGTAAAATAATGGTGCTTAATTGTAGTGAAATTAAGCACCCATTCATCTTTATCGTAAAATAACGTCTTTTTCGTCTAAAAGTTGAGCTTTTTCGCCTACTATATCAGCAACATCAAGTTCGTTAATGTAACCTAAACCGATTTCTTGCTGAGCACTTGTTAGTGGCACATAAGGAAGACGGAACACAGGATTTACCGCGCCTGTCATCATCAGCGCCGTATTAATCGCGATTGGGTTAGGTTCGCAGAATAGCCAGCCCATAAGTGGCTGCAGTTTTGCATTAAGTGCATCATTTTGCTCATCCATTAACTGACGGAATAAGCCTGGAATAATGTTAGATGTAACCGAAATAACACCGTGAGCATTATGAATGTGCCGTGCATCATGTGCTTCATCGTCATTACCAGACCAACAAGCAATACCTTGCTGTTCATAATGAGCAATACGCTCATTGCCACCGCACTCTTTTACACCGATAAAGTTTTCGTGCTTAGCGAGTGGCTCAATGATATCTGGTGTTAAATCTTGGCCTGTACGCCCTGCTACGTTGTAGATAAACGCAGGACCAATATCAAGTAAACGGTTAAAGTGCTCTTTCACACCCGCCAGTGACGTGCGCCCGTAATAAGGGTTGATTTGTAGCGCGGCATCCATACCGGTGGCAAAACCATACTGGGTTGCTTTAATCGCTTCACGCGTGTTGTTGCTACCTGTATTACCAACAATTAATAAACGATCAGAGAATTTGCTAACACTGTGTGCAATTAGCATTAAGTGTTCTTCCCAATTCATTAATTGGCCTTCACCTGTGGTACCACCGACGATGATGCCATCAACACCAGCTGCAATTTGCTGCTCAACAAGGTCGTCATAACATGCAAGATCAATGTCACCATTGGTTAAATACGGTGTTTTTATAGCGGTGATCAAACTTGCTTGTTTAATTGTTTCTAGGTTGCGCATAACTTTTAATGTTTGGAAAATTTGCGCTAGTTGTATCATAAACACAGGCATTTTCCGAGTAATGAGCTGCAATAAATAAAAATACTTGAGAAAAAATCAAAGTTAAGCCAAAATCATATACTGTATAAATTAACAGTATTTATTGTGAGTATTTGATAATGCAACTTTCTAAATTTTTGGCAACCTACTTTTATACTACCGAAGAGCTGTGCCATACCCTCTCAATTGATGAGGAAACGCTATCGGCATGGCAACAAAGTAGTTTATTTCCAAAACCGAGTTACTGTTTGCAGAGTCAATTAGAATGCAGTTCGTATTCGGGCATTTATCAATGCGAAGAATATCAAGACTATTACCCTCGTGGCGCCGCTAGTTGGGGGCAATTAATTATCAAACATGACATAACCTCATCCTGCCAAGCGTTTAATTATTTTGCTCAGCAATATTCGAATCAACTTAGTAAGCTTGCCGAGCAAGGCTTTGCTATCAATGAAGAATTATTTGGCAGTGAAATTGACGAGCACTTACAGCAAGTTTGGCAACAGTTTTTATGCAGTAAATACGGTGTGCTCACACAAAATGGCTTAGTTGAAGAAGCCGTTCAGCTAGATGTGGCCAAGCTATTGATTGATGATATTACTGAAATGCGCACTAAAACAGGTTTAAACATGGATGAACGTCAAAGCTTGCATAAGGCACTAAAACTAATAAATCGCGCGTTAAGCCATGGTACGGGCAACGAAGGTAAAAATACCTTACGCCATCGTTATATTGATGACGTAGTGGCAAAGTACGATCTATCGATAAAATAACCTCTCATTTTTGCGCTTAAAATGAAGCGAAACTGAATGACCGCACAAAGTTACAACTGTGTTTATTTTGTTGTAAATAGGTTAATACAATTTGCTACTTTTGTTTTGTAGGTTTTCATCTGCTTGATCGATAGATTGGTCTGGTCGAGTTATTGCTCTTGTCATATTTGTTATTTTGACACCTAGCAATAACTTCTTTCTTCCAAACTAATTACATCAAAATACAGGATGAAAAAATGAAACCTTTTCCAAGGCTTGGTCGCTTAAAGGCGACCTACTTAGCCATGCTCGGCTTATCGATTGCCCAGCCAGCAACCGCAGAAGAATCATTTGTTACACAACAAAGTAAAGCGGATGCCCTTACATTCACTTTGATCACTGGGGACAAAGTATCGGCTGTTGTCAATAAAGACGGCAAGCTAGGCGGCATTCGATTAGTGAATGCCGATGGTTCAGATACATTCACCAGTATCTTTAAACGTGGTAACAACACCTATGTTGTTCCAAACCATGCTCAAGCCTTAATTGATTCAAATACGATTGATTTAGAGTTATTTAACATTAATAAGTTATATGAATCTGGTTACGATGATGCATCAACAGACGCCCTCCCAGTCATTGTTGAATACCGCGACGGTACCCTTGCAGGACCGGCAGTCCCAGCAACGCTTGCTGGTATGTCATTAACCGGTGAAATTGAGCTAATCGACAGCGCCGCATTTTCAATCAGCAAAGACAAAGCAGCGCAAACTTGGCAAACTCTCGTTGCACAAGCTGACGTTGAAGGTCTTTGGCTTGATGCTGTCGTTCATGCTCACAAGGTTACCCAGTCAGAAACACTGACTCCAACAGTCCCGCTTACCGGCGCATATGGTGAGTCAGCGATTAACTATAATGGCGCAGGTATTAAAGTTGCCGTACTCGATTCAGGATACGACATTGAGCACCCTGATTTACAAGGGCGAGTAATAGCATCACGAGACTTTACTTACTCAAGCAACGGTGTAGATGATTTAAATGGTCATGGTACTCATACAGCCTCAACCGTTGCAGGCAATGGCCATGAGTCAGAAGGTAAATGGGTCGGTGTGGCGCCTGCTGCCGATTTAATAATCGGTAAAGTACTTGGCAATACAGGAGGAGGATCAACTTACGGTATTTTAAATGGCATGCAATGGGCGGTGCTTTCTGAGCACGCTGACATTGTAAATATGTCGTTAGGTGGTACGGCAACAACCTGTAGTGGCCCACTGGTTGAGATGGTTGAAGCACTGAGCGATAAAGCTTTATTTGTTATCTCTGCGGGCAATAGCTTTACCCGTGAAACGATTGGCTCACCGGGCTGCGCGCCAAGTGCATTAACCGTGGGTGCTATTGATCGTGATGGCAATACGGCGTCGTTCTCTTCACGCGGTCCATCGCCAGATGGCCACTCAGCAAAACCAGATATTGCCTCGCAAGGTGTCTCTGTGGTTGCCGCGGCTTCTGGTGGCTTAGGTGATACGGCCTACCGCGTGTATTCAGGTACATCAATGGCTGCCCCTCATGTTGCCGGTGGTGCTGCAATTGTAATGCAAGCTCGCCAAGACCTTACGCCAAAAGAAATTAAAGACGTGCTTACATCATCTGTATTTAGTGGTGATTCTCACGTACTTGAGCAAGGTGCCGGTGCCATGAATATCGACCGCGCCATCAATCAAGCTATTGTAGCCCCCGCAAACCGTGAACTTGGCTACTTTGATAATGCCAATAGTGCATTTACCGAAACACAGATCACGTTAACAAACACCTCTGATGAAAATATTAAATTAAAATTGAAATTAGACTTAATTGGCGAAGATGGCAAAACACAATTGCCAGCAACTCTAGCAGGATTAGATATTAAATCTGTGACAATCCCAGCCAAAGGTGTTGCTCAAGTTCCTATGTGGATTGACCCAAGTGTGGCACTTAATAACAGTGCTTATGGTGCAATTACAGGTCGTATCACAGGCACAACCGTTGGCAATACAGATCAGCAAGTGACTGTACCAGTGTCATTTTGGATTGACCAGCCTCACATTAATTTAACTGTTAACCTGACTGATCGCTGGGGTAATCAAGCAGGCTCTCCATCTAAGCTTTACCTAATTAATGAAGAAGATGATTGGGGCAGTCTTGTTAGGCTCACTGGCGGTAAAGCCAATATCGATGTACCTGCTGGTTACTATACGTTGATTGCTAACATTATGACTTACGATAACCCGCAAACCAGCTCTGGTTTAGTTGAATCAGCGGCACAAATGGCTGTATTAAATCGTAAGATTGATGGCAAAACAGAGATTAACTTTGATGCACGTAACGCTCAGCCTGTTACCTTTAAAGCTGACCAGCCTCTTGATCCACAAGGTTATTCGTTTGGCTTTACTTAC
This sequence comes from Pseudoalteromonas sp. PA2MD11, assembly GCF_017808125.1. Lineage (NCBI taxonomy): Bacteria > Pseudomonadati > Pseudomonadota > Gammaproteobacteria > Alteromonadales > Pseudoalteromonadaceae > Pseudoalteromonas > Pseudoalteromonas sp. PA2MD11. The sequence goes on along the minus strand of NZ_JADKNF010000014.1, from coordinate 87,235 downwards.
GCGATTGACGATCAAGAAGTTGCGAAGCTTGCAGCTATCGAAATGGCTCCTGATTACGTAAATGATATGTATGCATGGTCACAAGGTCATGACGATCGCTTTCGCTCATTTATCACCACCCGCGCAGTGGCTCCAGAAACAACCGTCACTATGCAAAACGGCGTTGAACTTGATTACATCAAACAAGGTTTAGCACTGTCTTTTCATGGTGAAGGCTCTTCAGAAGTCGTACCTGTAGGTGATGCTGGCTACAGCACTGATTGGAGCCAATTTGAGTTAGCCGGAAAAATTGCGCTTATTGTTAACCCTAATTACCTCACGTCGTACATGGTCGGTAACGCGATGAAACATGGCGCCAGTGGCGTGATTTTTTATCGCCCTGGTCGTGGCGGCCGATATAAAGGGGCAATCACAGGCACACCAAAAGTCCCCGTGATTGGTATTAGTACCGAACAAGGTGAAGCCTTAATGGCAGAAATAGAGGCTGGCAATAATATCGTTAGCTGGTCTGGCATTGCGGCTGAACGCTCACCTTATGCTTATTCAATAAACCATATTGTTGATGGCCGAATTCAATCTGGGCAAATCAATATTGCTGAACATAAAATGCATAAAATAAGTGCGTCTTATCACTCGCAAAATGATGAGCGCCCTGCATGGACTGATGTTATGGCAATGACCAACAGTACCGGGGAATTCTACTCAACAGGTAGCTCACAGTTAATTATGTTACCTCATCAGCGTGATGAATATTACACAGCAAGTGCAAAAAATGCATGGACGAATGTCGTTATGCCAAACTATCAAATTCAAAGCGCAGGCGCTTATTTTGATGGTCCACGCGCTATGACTGAAGGTGCTGAGCAAAGTACCACTTGGTTTAAAGGTCCACGTGCTGGTAGCTTAGGCAGCAGTGGCTCGGCGATTATTAGCCGCGATACCAATGTCCTTTACTTTAACCTTGCTTCGTTTGGCGATGCCGCAAACCATGATGGTATTTTTGGCTTTATGGGTAGCTCAGCCTTTGGTTTAAAAGTAAATGGTGAGCCAGCATCTCCGTATCAAGGTACGTTAACACTTGGGCCGGGCTCTCATCAAATTACCTTAGAAATGCGTTCTTATGCCCGTGGTGTTGGTGAGCGCTCTCCAATAAATGATAAGCTAGGTTCTCTTTACCAAGGTTTCTATACATTTACCGCTGACGAGCAGCAACAAGGTGTTCAGCCAATTTTAGTGCCTATGGTTGATTTACCGGTTGATATTAACAACAGCATGAAAGCAGGTGAAGCCGCTCAAGTTAAGTTAACGGGTTTACTAGACGGTGTAGGTGAAGTGGCGCTGGCAGATGTACAGTTACAATATGCATACGGCCAAGAATGTACGATTGCTAACGTGCCTGCTTATATCTATTGCCCTGTATCAACGAAGTTCTCAAGCGAAAACTGGTTAGATGCACAAGTTGAACACATTGACGGTGAATGGGTAGCTACGATCCCTAATACTGGAAACGTTGGTGACTTTGTCCATATTCGTACGACTGTTTCTGATTATGGTTCAAGCCAAGCTGAGCAAATTACCATGCGAGCTTACATGTTAGATTAATTAGTTAGCGCTAATCAGCAAAGCCGCCTTCGGGTGGCTTTTTTCATGTAAAAACAACATGATCAAGTATTAAGAATCTAAATGCTCGTACTGACCTCGATACACTTCAAAAGTCTTCACAACAGTGTGTTGCTCTTTACTTAGATTATCAAACCAGGTATCGAAACGCTCATCATCATCTTGTTCACTTAACGCTAAATACTGGGCCAATAATTCAATAATATCGTTGTGAGTACACGACAAGGTGTCTACATGATTAGCTAAAACAGAATGGTCTTTATCGCGAAGCGTGTTCATTACATTTTGATCTAGTTCTTCACGGCTAGTTTTATCATTCACTTCCATATCCCTCTTAAAAATAAGCACGCATACCTAGTTATAACAGCCTTATCGACAATATCCAGCTTTTTAAATCTAACTGCTTATTGATTGTTCAGCTTGTACAAATTTAAGACTACACGATATAAATAAGAATCATTTTTATCTTGATCTAAATAGTCAACCACCCTATAATTGATACATTATCACATAACATATAGGTGCATTATGAAGCCAAATATCCACCCTGATTACCAGCAAGTCGCTTTTCATGATACAGCGGCAGACAGCTATTTTATTATTGGTTCGACAATCAAAACTACACGTACGATCGAACTTAAAGGCAAAACTTATCCTTATGTACCAATTGACGTATCAAGCGATTCGCACCCGTTCTATACCGGTAAACAAAAAGCCGTTGCGAGCGATGGCCGAGTTGCAGCGTTTAATCGTCGTTTCAAAAACTTGGCTAGCAAATAGTTGCTTTAAGGAAAGAACATGAAAGTATTAAGTTCATTAAAAAGCGCTAAGAACCGCCCGGGCTGCCAAATCGTAAAACGTAAAGGTCGTGTCTATGTTTTTAATAAAGACAACCCGCGTTTTAAAGCAGTTCAAGGTAAAAAGAAAAAGCGTTAAAAAAGGTGCCTCGGCACCTTTTTTTTAAATAAAGTAAATCTAACTCAATAGCTTAGTTGCCAAATAACAACTCCCAAAAGCCTGGCGGCTCATGTAGCTCATGGTATTTTTTACGTAACTCATCAATAGATTTAAGCGGCGCTTTTGCAGCTTCAAGGCCACGAGTCGTTGCAAGTTGCTTCGCTTGCTTTGCTTGATTTATGACTTTATCAAGCCCTTCTAGAGACGCTGTTCTATGCTGTTTAAAATCAGCTGTTTTAGCTGTCTCTAACAACACAATAAACTCATCAATAGCGGCATTAAAGGTAGCTAAATCAGTAGCGCGTACAGAGTTTTTATAAGCAAGCCCCATGTTTTTCATATTGGCCTCAAGATCAATATCAGAGGCTACACTCACACTCGAAAAAAACAAAAAAATAACAAGAATTAATCTCATAAAATACTCATGCAAAAAACCATGCGATCATTATAAACCGAAACATGCCACTGGCATAATTCAAAAACAAAACCAATTTAAATTACAATATTACCATAAAAGAAAATGCATCAATTGATAACAATTATCATTGATCATTAACTAACTATAAATAGTACCAACATTAACAAAAAACCACACTATATTATAAGTCATTGTAATGAATAAGTTTATTTAAACTACAAAATGCTACGAAGTTTTTATTTGCATAAAACAGGAACAATGATAAAGTCTTCATCGTTAACATTTATTAACTACCGTTAACACACCCATTCAGGGATAAAACAATAAAGTAACAGGTGAAACAATGATAAAAAATAATTATTTAGGTGCTAGCATTAAGCTTGCTCTATGCTCATCGGCCCTCGCCATTTCTAGCCAATCTTTAGCTGCTGAAGAAGAAGGCGCAAAATCTATCGACCGTATCGAGGTAACAGGTTCACGTATTTTACGTGAAGGTGCTATTGCCCCCGCTCCAGTAACTGTTATCAGTGGTGAAGACTTAGTTAACACCGGCGCAGTAAATATCGGTGAGGCACTAAATAAGTTACCGGCCCTTGGTAATACTTACTCATTATCAAACTCAGGTCGTTTTATCGGTACTGCCGGTCTTAACATTCTTGATTTACGTAACATGGGTACTGATCGTACATTAGTACTAGTCAATGGTAAGCGCCATGTTTCTAGCTCAGCAGGCTCTCAATCAGTTGATACCAATACAATTCCAAGTGTTTGGGTTGAGCGTGTTGAGATCATCACAGGTGGTGCATCAGCTGTATACGGTGCCGACGCTGTAACAGGTGTAGTTAACTTCATTCTTAAAAAGAATATCGAAGGCTTAAGTGTTAGTGTTACCAAAGGAGCCTCGGAACTAAGTGACTATAAAAATGAAAAAGCAACGTTTTCATATGGTACAAACTTCGATAATGACCGTGGTAATGTTGCCTTTGCTGTTGAGTATTCAGGCCAAAATACATTAAATGCGCTTGATCACCCGTGGACTGATGGCTCTTTCTTTAGCTTGCGTAACCCAGCTCAAAACGAAGAAAACAAAGACGATCCAAACTTCCCTGATAAAATCTACACACCAAATGCTGGCTATTATGCGATTAATAACGCTGGTGTTTTTGCAACAAGCAATGGCTATGTTAACTCATTCAACCCTGATGGCAGCCTTCGTGATATTTATATAGGTGACCGAGTAGATGGCCTAGCATGTGCTGACTGTGACTCATTTAACCTTGCACAGTTCAATGAAATTCAACCAGAATTTGAGCGTTACAACGTAAACTTTAAAGTTAACTATGATGTTGCTGAAGACATGAATGCGTATTTCGAAGCAAAATATGTTAACAGCGAAGGTGAAAGTATTGGTCAACCGGCATTTTTCTTCTTTAACCCTAATAACAGCATCAAAATTGATAACGCTTACCTAGATCCAACTGTAAAAGCAGTAATGGAAGAAGAAGGTGTTAGCTCAATCATGGTTAACCGTATGATGACAGATTTAGGTCGTCGTATCGAAAACAATACGCGTGAAACAACCCGTTTTGTTGCTGGTTTAAGAGGCACTGTATTCAATGAGTGGGAATTAGATGCATCAGTTGTGCATGGTCAAACTGAATTAGAGCGTATAAATGGCGCCAACATGATCATGGCAAACTACTACAATGCTCTTGACGCTGTTGAAGATGATGAAGGAAATGTTGTTTGTCGTAGTGAAGAAGCACGCGCTGAAGGTTGTGTACCGGTAAACATTATGGGCTTTGGCGCACCAAGCCAAGAAGCAATTAATTACATTAACACAGTATCGACAGGTACTTCTGAGATTACTCAAACAGTAGTCACAGCATCACTTGCAAACTCAGCGATTTATGAACTACCAGCAGGTTATATTGGTTTTGCTGCCGGTGTTGAATACCGTAAAGAAGAAAGTGAAACTAAAGAGCCAGATAATGCAGTTGGTACGTTCTTTAACGCGCTTGGCGAAGATAAAGGTGATTTTGATGTAAACGAGATTTACTTTGAAGCATCAATCCCACTATTAGCTGACTTGCCTCTTGTGCAAGACCTAGTACTAGATACAGCGGTACGTTATGCTGACTACAGCACAATCGGCGATGCAACAAGCTGGAAGGTAGGTTTAGATTGGACTGTTAACGATCAATTACGTGTTCGTGCAACACAATCTGAAGCACTACGTGCTCCAAACATTGGAGAAATCTTCGGTGCACCTAGCCAAACATTCTATAACGTTGATGACCCTTGTTTAGCTGATAATCTAGATGATTTACAAAACTCAGAAGTTCGCCGTGCTAACTGTGCAGCATTAGGTGTTCCAGTAGGTTTTGAATCAGATTACGATTCACAAACACTTGAAGGTTTAGTTAGTGGTAACCGAGACGTTAAGGGTGAAGAGTCAACAAGTACAACAATTGGTTTGGTTTATCAGCCGTCATTCTTAGAAAACTCAGTTGTTACAATTGACTACTGGAAAATTGAACTAGAAGATGCTATCTCGACGATTGCTTCTCAAGAAATTCTTGATCGTTGTGTTGACGCTGAAGGCGGTATCAATAACCAATACTGTAATCTAATTACACGTGATAGCACATCAAGTGAAATTACCTTAATTCAAAACTCTGTATTAAACGTTTCTGGTCAAGAAGCATCGGGTGTTGATTTTGAGCTAGGATATGACTTTGACGCGCTAGATGGCGACTTCTCAACACGTTTAATTGGTACATACCTTATTGAACGCAAAGACTTCCCATTCCAAGACCAACCTGAAGATTACATCGAATATGCTGGTACAACGGGTGAGGCAAAATGGCAAGCTAACTTAACTATCTCTTACAAGCGTGATGGTTTCTTTGCAACGTTTGATACACGTTACCTAGATGAGGTAAGCCTTTATACAGACCAAGAGCTAGAAGATAACCCAAATCCAAATAGCTTAATGAAGTTTGGTAGCTATGTTATTTCTGATGCGACAGTAGGTTATAACTTCGAAAGCGGCTTTGGTGTTAAAGTTGGTGTTGATAACATCTTCAACAGAGAGCTTCCATTCGGTACAAGAGGTACAGGTTCTGGTAGTGCAAGTTACGACAACATCGGTCGTTTTGGCTACTTAAGACTATCTTACGATTTCTAATCGTTAATAGGTTTGATTCTCTTGGGGCTGTACATTCGTGCAGCCCTTTTTTGTATGAGCCCTCAAAGCCTACTCCAATCATTTACTTCAAAGCAAACGATTCGCGCTATACTTCACCATACCAACCTTTTAACCTAATAAGACTATGCTTAAGACAGTATTTTTCATTATTTGCCTATTTTACTTACCAAGTGTTTTTGCCAAACAAAGTATTATTTTTATAAACCCTGGCTATGAAAATACGAATGTCACAGGCCCATTTTGGTTTGAAGTGTCGCAGTTGATGCGTGATGCTGCAAAAGATTTTGATCTCGATTTAACGATTCATTATGCCAATCGAAATCATATTGAAATGAAGTCATTAGTAGCTAAGGCGATTAAAGCAAAGCCTGATATGCTGATTTTAGTTGACGAAAAAAGCGTGCTCACCCAACAACTTTTAAGCTTAAATAGCACCTCTACGCCTATTTATTTTCTCCTTAACCGCCCATCAGAATTAGAACTAAAACGTTTGATTGATCATGGCATTAAAATCGCAGGTAGTGTGGAACCCGACAACAAACAAGCAGGGCAATTACTCGCAGATAAACTGATTGAAAAAGCTCAGTACGCGGCCAATTTTCTCGCTATAAATGGCGATTACACCACCCATGCAGCACTTGATAGAGAAGAAGGTTTAGAGCAAAGTGTTCAAACGCATGAGAATGCTAATATCACCGCAAAAACGGTTGCCAACTGGTCAGCAACACAAGCGTATCGCCATAGTCTTGGCTACTTTAGCCATCAATCAGACATGAATATTGTCTGGGCTGCCAACGATGCTATGGCATTAGGAGCAATTACTGCGCTTGATGAGTTAAACAAACGCAAAGATGTATTAGTTGGCGCAATAAATTGGCCGCTCAGAGCCGTAGCAGAGAAGATAGACGTCACTATCGGTGGCCATGTTACGTTGGGGGCATTTGCTTTGGTGAATATTTATGATTTACTAAACAAGCACGAAACCGCACCTATGCATCATAAGGTGGCTATTTTCAGCCAACATAACGAACAAACACTAAAGCTGGTTGAACAAATCCACCGTGATAATTTAGCAATTAACTTTCGCGTTTTCAGTAAATCAAATGAAAATCCCCTTCCCTTCAGTGTTGACTCACTTCTGTTAGAAGCAACCAGAAGCGCACTGTAAACGGCGTTTACAGTGCGTTTTTAAAGGGTTTCAAAGCTATAGAGATTGTAAAAAGCTAATTAACTGAGCTCTTTTTTCACTGCTAAGCTCTGTAAATTCACGCTTACTTTTTTCAGCTTCACCACCATGCCATAAAATCGCTTCTTCAAATGTAGCTGCACGCCCATCATGTAAGAAACCTGCGGCTGGGTTAACTGTTTTTGTTAAACCAATTCCCCAAAGAGGGCGCGTTTTCCACTCTCGGCCTGTTGCCATAAAATCACGACGATTGTCTGCAAGCTCTTCACCCATGTCATGTAACAACATGTCGGTAAATGGCCAAATTTCTTGCCCTTTAACTGCCGCAGGCGCTGCAACACCGCCCAATAATAAAGCGGCACCATTTGAGGTTACAAAGCGAGGAGTATGGCAACCAGTACAGTTTAACTCGTCGAATAAACGTGCACCGACTTTTACATCTTCGTCGGCAACATTGCGACGAGCTGGCACAGCAAGCGTTTCTGCGTAAAACACTACCGTATCAGAAAACTCATTACTCGCTTCTGGCAATCCTTGCTCATCAGAACCGGTATCTTGATAATTAGTACGAGATAAATAGCTTTCGTGCATTAACGTATTTGCAATGCTTTCTTCAGGGAACAATGAATTGGTTACCCCCATGTCGCCACGCAGTGCGCCTAGTGATTGCTGTCTGACTGATGGTGTACTGGCTTTCCAACCAAACCGTCCAAGTGACACAGGGTTTTCATCACCCGCTTGAGCCTTTACAGCATCAAATACCCAGTTTGCTTTACCAGAAATTCCATCGTTGTCGGCATCATTAACATCTTCAAGCGCTAGAATGTCTTGCTCTTCAATCGCTTCAAGTAATCCAAGGCCAAAAACAGGCATGCCATTACGGGCACTAAAACGTACATCTTCATTGGCAAGGGCACTTAAACTGAAGTTTTCAGGTGAGTCCCATGCATTGTCGATAGTAAATACCGGTTTTTTCAACGTGACAGTACTACCATCTGGGTAACTAAACTCCGTGTAATCATAGCTTAGATATACATCAGCTTGGCCGCCAAAATTATGCGTTTGCCAGTCTTCACGGGCTTGTAAAATCCCCCGGTGAAAGAGTTGATCCCCAAACCCTTCAACGCCTGAAACCTGACAAAAATCATTGACACTACTTGGCATTTCACACACGCCATCAGCTAAGCTAACGCGTAAAAAGATCCCTGCATCATTCGCTAACTTCACAGTTTGCTGTTCAGCGGTTGGAACAATGGTACTTGGGCGACCATCTCGTTGGTGACAAGCATTACAGTTATTGTTATTAAAAACAGGCCCTAAACCATCGAGTTCCGGGTGTGCATCATTCGGGGCTGTCGTAAAGGATGTTTCAAAATTAGCATCGCCAGTTAAGTGAATATCGAGTTCTGAATCACTTAAATTAGGCATAGGTGTAGAGAAACCATGGCCTGAATTATTAGTATCAAGGGCTGTCGCATCACCTGCCAACTCAACAACATCAATATAATTTGGATCCATTTCGCTGCTTGTCGGTGGTGATGTTGTCGTTTCGGTCGCGCTTTTATCGCTTGTTTTACTTCCACATGCCACTAAAGATAAGGCTGTGAAAGCAAATAGAATTGGTTTAATTGCTTTTACATTCATGACGGTATCTTGTAAAGAGGGGAAGCAGATGCTTCCCCAGCGATTATAAATTCCACTCTTTGATAAGTGGCACAACTTCTTCTTCAAGGGTCGCTTGTAATTCACCTAGCGCATCAATCGCTGTTTGAATTCGAACGCGACCAGCATCATCCTTAATCGCTTGTCTAAATGGCATATCATCTGCCCCTGCAATGGCATCAATCGCTGCAATCGCTGCTGAAATTTGAGTTTCAACTTTCGCTGCCAGTTCAGCGTCACCGGCATTGATAAATGCTTTAAGACCTGGGCTGTCGTTTTCATCGCTGAATGTGCCTAAAAACACATTTTGTACACCAACAATGTTGTTGCTAAAGTCAGTTAATGAATTCCAGCTATATTGTGATTCAACCAATGATGTATCAGCGGTGTCTTTGCTAGTACCAAATGGTTCTGCAATTTTACCGTTACCTACCTCATCAACAATACCAATAACACCATTAACTAACTCTTCTATTACACCTAATTCGGATGAGTACTTATCATTGCCTGGTGTTAATAAATAATCTTTATAAGCAGGTTCATTATCCGCATTTGCCGAAATAGTCCATGCATCAACAAGGCTTTGTGTATGAATATTAAATACTTCAGCACATGCAATTAAGTATTCCATTTCACGTACTGTCATTTCGTCAATTGACTTATCGTTATCTTCAACGCCATTACCGAATAATAAGAACTCCATGGTGTGGAAACCTTGTACACCATCGTCAAAGTTCTTCACGTTATCAGCCGAAAACGATGTGTTACTTGCAAGTAGTGCTTCTAAATCAGCTGTATTAAGTGGCCAAGTATCCAGATGCGGATCAATTGATAAACTATCAACAGGACCAAAGATATGCGACTCACCTTGCTCCCAGAATACACGTGCATTTTTCCAAGCTTGTTGAGCAGCAGCCAGCGCAGCTTCGTTTTTGTTTTCTAATAATGTTAGTGTCGCGTTATGTAGAACCGTTGCCTTGCTATTTAGCATTTCGTAACCATCTACAATTACTTGCTCAGTTACGTTTTCAATTAAATCAGTTGCATCATAGCTAAAGCCTGTTACTTCAGTAACGGGTGTGCTTGTGTCTGAAGAATCATCCGAAGAAGACGAACCACATGCAACAAGTGTTGACGCTAAAATGACAGCTGTGATGCTGTTTAATACAGTTTTCATCCCAAGGTTCCTTTATAGTTCTGTTGAAAATTTATAGCCAAGAGAGGCGCTAAAGTGAGTCGTGTCATCGATATCGTCTTGTGCGTAATAACGTTGACCGCCCTGAAGTTTTAGAATTAAGTTTTTGTTTGGAAGGTAATTTAAACCAAAGTTAAGCTCACGAATGTCGTAACGATGGATAGCCGCACCACTGGCCACTTCAAGCATTGGGTTGGCATAATCAAACGAGGTAAATACATACAGCGGCGAAGATAAATCAAACAGCCCCTGCATATTATATGCGGCTTCTACAAATGCAGATTCAGCTTTACTACCAAGCTGTGCAAAGCTTCCTGGACGTAGACCCGGCGTTGTTTTATTCGCAGCAGTGATAGCAACTGAGTCCTCTAACTCGCCATATAAGTACTGACCACGGAACACAAGATCCTCTAACGTCCATGCACCATGTAACCCGAGAATAGACACGTTTCCATCCGCATCAAGTTTGCCCTGATTGCGACGGTTATCTGATGTATTTGCCGTATAGTAACTAACACCAAAGCCTTTACCAGCTTTAACATTGCCATAATCAAGGCGTAATGTGAGCGCTAAATCATCTGCGGTGTTTTCTTCAAAGCGTTGCTGTGCACCACCCGCGACCCAATTAGTCGAACGGAAGTATTCAGAGTTAAGACCCGTCGTCACCAATGTTTGTAGTGTAAAGTCAGACCAACGAGAAATTAAGTTAACCCCAGTTTCATGCCAAACTTGCGGGATCATAGTTGCCTCACCCCAATGGCGAGTCGTGGTAAAGTATTGATCTGGCTTATTTAAGTCTGTGCCTAAGCCTACCGGAATATATATATGACCAAACTTGACTGTAAAGTTAGGGTTATATTCATATTCTAGCTGTAGCTTTTCGACAATAACTTCACCACCCGCTTCAACTTCTGATTCAAATTCGCCAAATTCTTCAAAGCCGTCGTATTCAAGCGTGGTACCTGTACCACCATGTTCATACTCAAGTTCAAATTCGACTTTCCATTTATCATCAATTTCATATTCGAACTCAGTAACAACACGCTCTAAATCTGTTGTGGCGCGGCGCTCTGGAGAAGTATCTTGAACGTTGGCAAACACTTCGTCACTTTTATAAAGCAAAGTACCGTAGCTTTTAAAAGTAAGTTTTGACTCTTTTTTGCTTGCGACTGTAGCAACGGGTGCTGCCTGCTCAGTAACAACTGGGGCTTTTTGTTGCACTGCAACTTGCTGGGTGTTTTTTGCTTCTAATTGACTTTTTAAATAATCAATCGCTTTTTGTTGTTCAAGGAGTTGTTGTTGAAGTTTTTCGAGTTGAGCTTGCATGTCATCATTTGCAACACTGTAAAGTGGAGTCAAAACCAATGACACAGCGAGAGAGAGTACTGCTTTCTTCATTGTAAAACGTACCTAAAATTAAAAGCAGAATGATAATAGTTGCTTTTTACATTGTAAATATTGTTAACTATATTTTTTGAGAAAAAGGTGATTTAGATCAAATAAGTCTTATTCACTAAGATAATTTCACTAAAAATTAGGATGGAGTGATAGAATGGCACCCAAAAAGGTAGTATTGTACTACAATAAAAATAACCTGTTAACAAGCAAGCCGAACTGATTTGCTTACTTGTTAACGACAGGATTTGCACTATCTAAATGATAAGTTTATTTATTGCTGAGCCATACAGCTTGATATGGGGTTAGCGACATTGTTTTTGTCTGCTCGGTAATTTGCTCACCGCTAATTAAATCTCGCCATTGCTCGGTACCAATCAAATTTAAGTCGGCAAGCGTAAGCGTTTGTTGCTCGTCACTAATGTTATAAACACAAAACATACTTTGCGAACGATTGATGCTTTGTCGCCAAAAACCAAAGAGCCCTTCGCTTAAATGTAACGTATATTGCGTCGCATTGGGGTGAAATGCACTTTGCGCCTTACGAATAACCATTAGGTTTTTCATCGCTTTAAACACAGTACGATGATGGGCATTTTCGTTACTTAACTTGGCCAGTAAATCTGACTCTTGCCAGCGGTGACGATTAATCGCTCGGTTATGTTGGCTGTTTTCAAAGCGTTCATAATCATTGGTAGTGCCGAGTAAGCTATGAATATACAAACCTGGAATACCCTCAAGCGCAAACATAATGGCATGCGCACATAAAAAGCGTGCAACACCCCATTTATCTGGGCCTTTATGGGTGCCCTGCAGAGCATCAAATAAGGCAATATTTAACTCATAAGGGGTATTGGTGCCATCTGGGGCGGTACGTAATGAGACTTTACCGCCATATTTAGCCGTAGTATTCACCATTTCGGCAATTTCACTTTGCTCCAACAAGCCTTCAACGGGGCGCAAGCCAATACCATCATGTGAAGCTATAAAGTTAAAGTATGCCGTCCCTTCTTGAGGAGGTGGCATACTCATCATCCAATGTTTTAATGCGGTGCTGTCACCACTGAGTAAGGTATGTAATAACAGCGGTGGTAATGAAAAGTTGTAAATACAATGCGCTTCGTTGGCATTACCAAAGTACGATAGGTTTTCGCGGTTCGGGATATTAGTTTCAGTGATAATAATCACATTAGGCTCAAAATGCTCAATAAGGGTGCGAAGCAGCCTGATCACTTCGTGTGTCTCAGGCAGGTTAATGCAGCGGGTATTGAGTTTTTTCCATAAAAAAGCCACCGCATCAAGGCGGAATATACGCACACCGTTATCTAAATAATGACGAATAATGCTGACAAATTCATCGAGCACATCTGGGTTAGCAAAATCAAAGTCGACTTGGTCATGACTAAAGGTACACCACACATGTTGCAAACCGTCTTTAGTTTCTACCGCTTGTAAAAGTGGCGATGTTCGCGGGCGTACAACTTGTACAAGGTCGTCACTTGGGCTTGCCGTTTTAAAATACCCTTTTCCTGGCTCTTTGCCCTGAATAAAGTTTTCAAACCAAACGCTGCGGCTAGAGCAATGGTTGATCACCAAATCTGCCATCAACCTAACATCCGCTGAAATATCGCGGATATGTTGCCAACTACCTAACGCTTCATTCACTTGCACATAGTTCATTACCGCGAAGCCTTCATCTGAGCTATATGGGTAAAATGGCAAGATATGCAGTGCATTAAGTTCAGGTAAGCATTGGTTTTTTACAAAGCGATGTAACGTATGCAAAGGTGGTTCTTCGGGCTTGGCAACGGCTTCATCCGTATTAGCATGACGAATAATCGAATCACCGTAGGCAATTAAAATCATATCTTGCTCATCCCAACGGTTTTTATGCGGCGTTGGGTCTCGAACAGGATCATCACCTAACATGGTACTAATTAGTCTGTCTGCGAGTTGTTCAAGCGTTGTTGATAGCTCAACCTCGACGTAGATGCAGGTTAAATGCTGAATAACCCTTTGTTGCAAAAGCTCTAAAGTCACGTGCCTTCCCCGTTAAATATATTCTTTGTTATCAAGCTCTACAGCTTCTTCTAAACGAGCAAACACCTCCGGCATTGCCGAAGCTACTCGGTTCCAACTCGGCACAAAGGGTGCTTCCATTGGGTTTTCTAAAAAGTGCTGACCCGCATTCATAATATTTTGAGCAAACATTTCAACGGCTTTTTCTTCGTGGTGAATATCAAGTGTTAAGCCATTCATTAACGCATCATTGTGATAGGTTTCAATAAAATCGAGTGCAATTCGGTAATAGGTTGCCTTTAATGAGCGAATCGTTTCTGTCGTAAAGGTAACGCCTTGGGTAGCGAGCTTTCTAAATAAAGCTTTGGTGATATCAATCGACATTTTCGACAAGCCCGCCGCTTGGTTTTCTAGCGATAAATCTTGGTGTTTATGATCATAGTTATCAGCAATATCGACCTGACATAAACGGTTATGCGAGTAATTGCGATACATCTCTGATAACACGCCAATTTCTAAGCCCCAGTCACTTGGAATACGAATATCGTTAAGTACATCGCGACGGAATGAAAACTCACCCGCTAACGGGTAACGAAACGAATCCATGTATTCTAAATAATCGTTGCTGCCTAATATTGTTTTGAATGAACGCAATAACGGCGTTACTAGCAAACGTGACACACGGCCATTAATTTTGCCCTCAGCGGTACGTGGGTAAAACCCTTTACAAAATTCATAGTTAAAACGAGGGTGAGCAACGGGGTAAATTAAGCGTGCTAAAAGCGCTCTGTCGTAAGTCAAAATATCGCAGTCATGCAGCGCTATTGACTCAACTTTTGAGGTTGCCAACTTATAGCCCATGCAATACCAAACATTGCGACCTTTACCTAGTTCTCGTGGCGCAACGCCCAATTTTTGTAGTTCTTTATCAAGAGCTTGTAAACGCGGGCCATCATTCCAAAGTACCTTATGAGGTTGATCAAGCTCCGCAAAAAACTGCAGTGCATGGCGATATTGGCTTTCATCAGCGCGATCTAGACCAATGGTAATTTGCGATAAATAAGGCACATGTTTCAGCTCAGCAATTATATTTTGCAAAGCGGGCCCCTCTAGTTCACTGTAAAGCGAGGGTAAAATTAGGCCCATTGGGCGTTGTTTTGAAAAGCCCAGTAACTCTTGTTCTAGTTCTTCTACTGGGCGATCAGCAATATTGTGTAGCGTAGTTATAATGCCATTTTGATAAAAATCAGCCATGAGATTGCTCCTGTTTTGCAGCAAAACGCGCTTTGATGATAGTTAACGCAGAAACTTCTTGAACCCAACCTGCTGGGGCTGGTTTTTCGCTGAGCTGCCATGCTTTTTGTAATATTTGTGATTGCACTTGGCTGCCAGGGTTATTGATTAAAATAGCGGTGTCGGCCGCCTTTAGCATGGCTACATCGTTTTGACTGTCGCCAAGCGCTATCACAGTAAAAGGATTGCGATAGGCTTTTTTGAATTGATTTAACAGCCACTTTTGTGCAAGTCCTTTATTGTTACCTTTGGTTAAATGGATAAAACGCCCGCCAACAAGCACTTCGTAGCCTGCTTGGCTCATTGCATTTATCAAACCTTGCTTTTCTTCCTCACTACCCGAAAAACAAACCGGATCTGAGTATTGTCTTTGTAGAGCCAATTCACTTTTATCGACGGGGAGTCCTGTTAACTCGGCTATTTCTTGTGCACTAAATTGGCTAAACAAACGTACACAATGACTAAATTGGCTCGCATATTGTTTAAGATCTTCATGCAATTTATCGGTACTTTGCGTCATGGCAAAGCGCCAATAACCTTTATATTCATCACAGCCAATCGGCTTTACTTTGAAATAGTCTTTCGGGATATAAACAGCAGCACCATTTTCCACAATAAAGGGCTGGTGATGATCCAAACCTTTTTGAATATTAGTGACTTCAGCAAAGGTTTTGCTGGTGTTAAAAATCACATTGACACCGGTATCATTCAACTTTGCCAAAAATGGTTTGATCACCTCACATTCGTAACTATCGTGATCGAGCAATGTGCCGTCTAAGTCAGTAAAAATAAGTGGCTGAGCAATCTGGTCAGCGAGAAGTTCCATCTTGGTGATATCACGCTCGGTATCAAGCAATAATAACGCATCCACGCTGTGCGCAAGAGTGGCTAAGTTTTCCCGCGTAATACGTTCAAAATGAGAGATAAAACGCTTTAAACTCACTTCGTCAAACGTGCCCTGCCCCTGGCCTTTTTTGGCAATTAGTTTATGCTCTTGCTCTAAGCGCCACGCATACACATCTTCAAATGAAGGCGCTTTTAACATAATGGTGTAATCGGCCATTGCGAATACATTTTGATATTCATTCGCTAAGCAACTATTTACGCAGCGACGCCAAATGCCGTCGGCATCTTCTAGTTGCTCTAATTCATTTACCGGAGTTTGCAGTTGATAAGGCTGCTGAGGTGTACTGGCTACACACCAGCCTTCAAAAAACAGGATATCAATCGGTTTTTGGTTGCTAGGCCACTGGTCTTTTGGCACCGGATCATCAGTTAGTTTATCAAATTGAGGTAATGGCACTTCCACTTTACCTGCCAACAAAGCTGATAAGGTTTGTTCCATTAATTGCGTATCATGCGTACCCGGTACACCACGACTCGCAAACAAAGGATGAACATCTTTAGCAAGCTCGTTGCGTGCATCACGACTTAAATAAAAGTCATCAATTGATAATGACACGCTATTAAATTCGGTATTGCTATTAACCCAGGTCACTAAGAAATCAGCGAGGGTCGTTTTACCTGAGCCTTGGCAGCCGTTAATCGCCACCAGCATAGGTTGGCCGGTCATTTTTGCGCTTAAGATATCGTGCGCGAGGGGTATAAAAAACTGCTCACTTAAGTATTGATACTTGAGTGGTAACTGATGCTTCGCTAAAAACGGGGTAATATCCACAACATTTGCCTCTTGCATAATCGCTCCTACCAGTATGACATAGAGATAAATGCAGTTAGTAGACCAGTTTTATAATTCCTTATTTTTTAGATGGTTACAAAAAAAGCGCATATTTAATGCGCTTTTTTGGTGCAATATTCAAGCAGTTCTTAAGTTCTAATCAGCTTGTTGCACTGCTTTGGGGAGAACTGCATTTAAGATAATCCCCAAAATTGCGCATAAGCTTACACCTTGCAAACTAAACTCATCACCGCCGATATGCATGCCGCCAATACCAAACACTAAAATCAGTGCGATGATAGTCAAGTTGCGAGGCGCGGTAAGATCTTCACCTGATTTAACTAAGGTATTTAAACCAACAACGGCGATAGAGCCAAATAGTAAAATCATGATGCCGCCCATCACAGGAACCGGAATAGTTTGTAAACCCGCGCCCATTTTTGCCACAAACGCCAGCACAATAGCGATGATAGCGGTCCAAAGCATCACGCGAGGGTTGAAGTTACGCGTAAGCATTACCGCCCCCGTTACCTCAGAGTACGTTGTATTAGGTGGACCACCAAAAACCGATGCCGCAGAGGTTGCTAAGCCATCACCTAGTAAAGTGCGGTGTAAACCTGGTTTCTTTAAATAGTCTTTACCTGTTACTTGGCTAATAGCCATCATGTCGCCAATATGTTCAATTGCTGGTGCAATGGCTACTGGCACCATAAACAAAATAGCTTGCCACTTAAACTCAGGGTAAGTAAATGCAGGCACTGCTAGCCAGTTTGCTTCAGTGACCGCATTAAATTCAACAATACCTATAAATAACGAAGCAAGGTAACCTGCTACCACACCAGCAAGAATAGGAATAAGTTTAAATACACCTTTGCCCCATACCGCAAAAATCAGCGTAACCAGTAATGATAAACCAGACACCCAAATTGCTTGATCATAAGGAACTAATTGTGCACTGCCATCCCCTGTTTTACCCATTGCCATATTCACAGCGACGGGGGCTAATGCTAAACCAATCACCATGATCACAGGGCCAACAACCACAGGCGGTAACACCTTGTGCAGTGCATTCACGCCTTTAAATTTTACAATCAAGCTAAGCGCAACATAACAAAAGCCTGCCACCATCAAACCGCCCATAGTTGCGGGAATGCCCCACATTTGTACCGAGGCGATAATAGGTGCGATGAAAGCAAAAGACGATGCTAAAAAGATAGGAACTTGGCCTTTGGTAACCACATGAAACAACAAGGTTCCTAAACCTGCGGTAAATAAAGCCACATTAGGATCAAGGCCTGTCAGTAGCGGCACAAGTACCAAGGCGCCAAATGCAACAAACAGCATTTGCGCGCCAGTTAGAATGGTTTTTAACGAAAATGTTTGATGATTTTCCACGTGAGCGCCTTACACTGTGCCAAAAATCTTGTCACCGGCATCTCCTAAGCCTGGAATGATATATCCTTTTTCGTTTAAGTGGCTATCTAATGATGCTGTGAAAATTTCAACATCAGGGTGCGCTGCAAGGGTTTTTTCTACGCCTTCTGGCGCTGCTACTAATACAATCACTTTAATATCTTTACAGCCAGCTTTTTTAAGCATATCGATAGTTGCGATCATTGAACCACCAGTTGCCAGCATTGGGTCAATAACGAGGCTTAAGCGCTCATCAATTTTACCCACTAGTTTTTCAAAGTAAGGTACTGGCTCAAGTGTTTCTTCGTTACGCTGAAGACCAACAACACTTACTTTTGCCGCAGGTAATAACTGCATTACACCATCCATCATACCAAGGCCGGCACGAAGAATAGGCACAACAGTAATTTTTTTACCTTTGATATGCTCTACATCTAATGTTGAACCATCCCATCCAGTGATTTGTACGCTTTCTAATGGTAGGTTTTTTGTTGCTTCGTAAGTAAGCAAGGTACCTACTTCAGACGCTAGCTCACGGAAACTTTTAGTACTAATACCTTCTGCGCGCATAAGGCCAAGTTTGTGTTGAACTAACGGATGAGTAATTACATGGATAGACATAAGTAGAACCTAAATGAAATAAATTACGCCTATTTTAGCGTAAATTAATGAGCTCTACTGCAAAAAATGCACAACATTTGCATTAATTCTTTTAAATGACTTAATTTTATTCAATAAAAAGCAAACATACCTGTATAACTTCTTCAACCCGATAGTATTTTCTCCATAATCCAACTTGTATGTAGTGCGGTTTCACCAGTTGATGGGTGTGGTTGCTGAGCATGAAAATAGTTCGACATGTTTTCAACATGATACTGTTGAATATGCGCGGGGTTATCAATTACGAACTCTTTTTTGCCCTGTGCGTTGTTAAGCAAAATCGGTTTTTCGTCAAAAACACTAAAGCTAAGCTCGCCTTCACTGCCAAAAATCATCACATCATCAAAACGATTTGCTGAAGCAAAGTTCCAGCTCCCGGTGCCGGTAACACCAGATTGATGCTGCCAGTGCGCGGTAATAGCATCGAACGCAGAATATAAGCCTTGTTGATTAGTAAATAAACCATGCACCTTATTAAAATCACCTAAAAGGTAAGCAAGTAAATCAAGACCATGGCTGGCTAAATCGTCGAAGTAACCTCCTCGTGCCACGTTTTGATCTGTGCGCCAGTTGTATTCACCCGACAAATCAAGAGCGTTAGGAGCTTTACTTAAATGCCAACTTACATGACGAGGCTTACCAATGGCACCTTGCTCAAGTAATTGTTTAACGTGATTAAAGCGTGGTAATGAACGGCGATAATAAGCCACAAATAGCGGCTGTTTAGCCTCTTTAAATGCTGTAACAATGTCAAGGCTATCTTGATAACTTGGCGCCAGTGGCTTTTCGATACAACACGGTTTACCTGCCGCAGCAACCTCAAGAGCAAACGCTTTATGGCTATCTGGCGGCGTGGCAATATACACGGCATCAACACTGTTATCGTTAATGAGTTCGCTCGGCGATGCGAACACCTTTGCAACATTGTGGCGTTTAGCATAATCATGGGCTTTTTCTAAGTCGCGGCGTGTTACCCCAATAAGCGCAATACCTTCTGCCTGTTGATAAGCAGGGCCGCTTTTCACTTCGGTTACAGCACCACAGCCGATAATGGCAAATCGCATTGGCTTATTCATTGCTAATCCTTTATTTTTAAGTACGTTACAAATTGCTGCTGCATGTAGCCGTTTATTTTTGCATGAGCAGGGCTCCAACCTGCTAAAAAGCGATAAAAATCGCTCCATGCGTAACACCAAAGCGCTCGCCAACTGCTAACAACATGCGCTGGGTTTACATTTGGTTGATAACGTTTTAGTGCCTGTGTGAGGGTGTCAAAATAGCGATTTAAATAGTCATCTGCAACTGATTTTAATGCCGTATCATTTAAGCAACTGCCTAAAAAATACATGACATCAATCACCCCAACACCCCTGCCTACATATTGAAAATCATAGCCAAGAACATGCTGGTTTTGTGGCGCAATAGCAAAATTGGCAAGCTTAGCATCACCATGAATTAATGTTTGGTAAGGTGACTCATTCAACGCAGTATCAATAGCGTGTGCCTGCGCTTTTAAGCTTAAATCGCTCATACGCTTTAGCTCATCGGGCCGTGTTGCTAAATGCCAATAACTACCTCGCGGCCAAAGGCCATCGGCAGAGCTTGCTAAATGAAAAGCATGAAAGTGTGCAAGCCAGTTTATAATTGCTTCAATGTCGCGGTGTGTAGCACTTGCTTGCTGGTAGCCAAGTGCACTGAAATCACTAAATAACAGCGCTTGCTTACTGCCCTCTTGGATTGCCTCAATACAATGAATAGCCGCAGCTTCATGGGGCAATTGCTTAGCGTAATGCCGATACCAATTAAATTCGACTAAGTAAGATTGCCGCTTTCTGGCAAGCGCAAAATCACTTTGTTTTATACGACTATGATTAATTTGACTTGGCACTTCAATCGCTTTAATTACCCTAGCAGCACCATTCATTTGGCAACGAATAATCTCACCGCAACCACTCCATACTGATGCCGCTTGCTGTAGCTCTGTAATGTTTGAAAAGTGAGAAGTAACAAATTGCCTAAGATCCATAACGCTCTGTAATTTATATAAACCGATGGCAATGGTAGGTGATATTGGCTATTGGTACAACGACCTATAAGCAATAAAAAACCCGTGCTAAGCACGGGTTTTCGAAGATAAAGTCCTAATACTGCTCAGGACTTGCATTGTTGAATTACTCGTTTACCACACTTTTAAGTGGGTTTACTGGCTTTGCATTGTCATCCAGTAAGTTCATGTCAAAGTCAAACTCATCAACACGAATCGCTTTTTCACGTTTCTTGTTGTAATCAATCAGTTTTGCATACTCTTCTTCGTTGATAACACTTGCAACAAGTGCATTATCAAGCGTTTCTGCAAAACGAACACCCGGCTTAATAGTTTTAGCACGCAGTGCTTTTTTAACTTTTGCAAGTAAATCAAGGCACGCCATTTTCGCTTTGTACGCTTGCTCATTGATGTAATGACCATCACCTTCAATTGGATTAACCAAGTGAGTGATTTGCGCTTTAAATGCAGTATCCATTTGCGCTTGAGTGGCAAGTTCACGGATTAAATCATCGCTGATTTTAGGCATTTTCATTGAGTAGTTCATCGTAATGAAACGCATAAACTTACGAGTACCACTTGCAGGGAAGTTATCTAAGAACTTATGCAATGCTTCTTCAGCGCTTTGTAGTGCAAAGCGAGTCGCATAGTGGAAGTAAGGCGCAGCTTGCTCACGTTCACTGCTTGCTACTTTTTGCTCGTAATATTTAATTGATGCCATCGCCGCATACAAGAAGCTCATTACGTCGCCTAAACGTGCAGATAGCATTTCTGCTTGCTTAAGTTTGCCGCCCAGTACCAATAACGAGAAGTCAGCGTAAACTGCAAGTTTTGCAGATAATTTATGCGCTGCTTTTTCGTATTCACGTACTTCGGGTAGTGACGATTTAGCACCGGCAGTAAACGGTAATACACCTAAACGGAAAGCTCGTAAGCTGTTAGCTACGCTGTAACCCACTGTTTTACGTAAAATGCTGTTGAATTCTTTATCTGCATTTTTGTCTTCGCTGTGGATAGACTCAACCATAGATTGCAGATAAGGGTGGCAACGCATTACACCTTGACCAAAAATCATAAGGTTTCGAGTAAGAATGTTTGCACCTTCAACCGTGATTGCGATTGGTTGTGCAACATAACCACTTGCTAATGTATTTTGCGGACCATTTTGAATTGCTTTACCTGCTTGAATATCCATTGCTGAATCAAGCACGTTACGACCAATTTCTGTCATGTGGTATTTAGCAATCGCAGTGACTACAGATGGTTTTAAGCCCATGCCTAAACCTTCTGTTGTTAATACACGCATAGCTTCTTGAAGATAAGTTTTACCTGCGATATCAGCAAGCTTCTCTTGAATACCTTCGAATTGACCAATCGCCAGACCAAACTGCTCACGCACTGCTGCGTACTCAGAAGCACCTTTGAATGCCACTTGTGATGAGCTAACACCTAGTGCTGGTAACGAAATACCACGGCCTGCACCTAAACAGCTAACCAGCATCTGCCAGCCACGGCCGATATTCTTTTGGCCACCAATGATGAAATCCATTGGTACAAATACTTTTTCACCGCGAGTCGTACCGTTGTAAAAACGGATACCCATAGGATCATGACGATTGCCAAGTTCAACACCTGGGTGGTCTTTAGGGATAAGCGCACAGGTAATACCTAGGTTTTCTTTGCCACCGAGTAAACCATCAGGGTCAACTACTTTAAATGCTAAACCTAATACTGTCGCAATTGGCGCAAGTGTGATGTAGCGTTTGTCCCAGGTAATTTCTAAACCTAATACTTCTTCGCCATTAAACTGACCACGTTTAACAACACCGATATCTGGAATACCACCCGCATCTGAACCCGCTTCTGGGCTAGTTAGTGCGAAACATGGAATATCACGGCCATTTGCAAGACGCGGTAAGTAGTGTTCTTGTTGCTCTTTAGTACCAAAGTGAAGTAATAGCTCACCTGGGCCTAATGAGTTAGGAACCATCACGGTTACCGCAACCGCAGAACTCTTAGTCGCGATAGTCGCAACGATTGTTGAGTTTGCATATGGGCTGAATTCTAAACCGCCGAATGATTTAGGAATGATAAGCGAGAAAAAGCGCTCTTTTTTCAAGAAATCAAGAATGTAGTCAGGAAGATGAACACCATTTTGAATTTCAGAATCATCAATCATTGATAATAATTCTTTCACTGGGCCATCTAAGAATGCTTGCTCTTCAGCGCTCAGCTTAGCTGCTGGCACGTCACGAAGTGCATCGAAATCAGGTTTACCTTGGTAGATTGAACCTTCTAACCAAACATCACCCGCATCTAACGCTTCTTGTTCTGTAATTGAAATACTAGGTAATACTTTTTTTAATTTTGTACGTAAGCTCATAATAAACTCATCCGACCAGATAGTAATACCTACATTACGTCATAAAATAAGCAATAGATCAATTGGTCCAACCAGTTTTTTTAACATTTTTTTATATTTATTTTTTCTTTGCATGCTAAGCACTTGAATACAATGGGTTTACACGTGTAAGCTCAAACGCTATTTTTTATCCCAAAATGGTTAACAACTAAAGGCTGACAGTAAAAGATCCACCTTCTGAAGAAGGTGGCTTTGCATTAGCCCCCTAGAAGGGGGCGTTGTTTACTGCAGTGTTAACTGTGACTGCTCTTGTACCTCTTCCTTTTCTTGGTGCCTGACATACCGTCTTATTATTTCTTCATTTATCCCTACTGTATCTACGAAGTACCCTCTCTGCCAAAAATGGTTTCCCCATAACTTGTTTTTCCTTAAGTATGGATATTTGCTAAATAGCTTTAACGCTATTTTTCCTTTTAAAGCACTCATTAGTTTCGAGACTGATAACTTCGGCGGTAACTTTACTACCAAATGAACATGGTCAACCTGCACATTTAACTCGACTACTTTGCACCCTAACTGCTCACAGTAAACTTGTATGCACCTGTAAACATCTCTGCCTACTTTGTTCTTCAATATTCTGAACCTATACTTTGGTGTCCAGACTATATGATATTGACATCGCCAATACACATGCGATGCTTTCTCGTATCTACTCATGTTTTTTCCTTATATGACTTCGCTAAAAATCAAGTAAGGAATTAACATGAGTATTTTTTCAGGCAAAGCCTAAATGATGATAACCACCTACTGAAGTAGGTGGTTTAGGGCCGAAAATAAAAAGCCCAACTAAAAAGTTGGGCTTAGGTGTAAATGCTGAAGGAATGCTTTATAGCTCATCCTCGATAGGGAATAACGAAATAAACCACACTTGAAAGCGTCGCCAAGAAGACGTTTGTGGCTCTTCATCAAATTGCTCATTACTCACTGTGTCGAGCCAAACTAAATCATCATCCTTTAAATCAACTTTCCAAGCATACTCAGCCATATCAGTATCAACCCACTTTGATAGTGATCGACTTAATTTAGAGCTGTTGATCAATACACCCATTTCAGTATTTAAATCAAGTGAGCGAGGGTCAAGGTTCATGGTACCGACAAAGATCTTTTCATCATCAAAGGTCATGGTTTTTGCGTGTAGGCTTGCTTGTGATGACCCAGTAACCTTACGCCCTGCTTTGCGCTTAACGGCCATCAAGTCACTTGGCTTTAATTCCCAAAGTTTTACCCCTCCAGAAATTAAATCTTTGCGGTACTTTTTATATCCTGCATGCACAGCTGAGACATCCGTGGCGGCTAGTGAATTTGTTAGCACAGTAACGTTAACGCCCTGCCGCACCCAGTTTGTTAGCAACTTAACGCCTTGCTCTTTGGGAATAAAGTAAGGCGAAATAATAATAACTCTTTGCTCTGGTTGCCCCAGCCTTTGAAGTAAACGTGGCGACATATTTGACGACTTTTCACGCACTTCATTTAAAACCTTATCAGGATGGTCAAAAAACAGCTCTGAGGTTTGCCAGTCAAATGTAATTTCGTCATCAAGCAAGCGTTTAACAAACTCGCTTTCATACAG
The DNA here is from genome assembly GCF_017808125.1 of Pseudoalteromonas sp. PA2MD11. Taxonomy (NCBI): domain Bacteria; kingdom Pseudomonadati; phylum Pseudomonadota; class Gammaproteobacteria; order Alteromonadales; family Pseudoalteromonadaceae; genus Pseudoalteromonas; species Pseudoalteromonas sp. PA2MD11. The sequence continues at coordinate 62,492 of NZ_JADKNF010000014.1, read as the reverse complement.
CTGCTGAACATAATTGCTCTGTCGGTTTTGTTCAACATAGCTCGACAATGTTTTAGTGATATCTATAAGTGATTGTTCATCACGTTTACCGTGTAAATCTTCAACTGGGTAAGACAATTGATGATTCCAATATAAATCAAATGCTTTTGATGCATTTGGAACAATTTCACCAACACTCATAACATCTAAATCAATAAACTCAGAATGATCTTCAGCCGAAAAGTACGCATTACCAATGTTTCGCCCACCAGTAATAAAAATACGATTATCGACTATAAAGCTCTTATTATGCATGCGCCTAGAAAGCTGTCTAAAGTTGGTAATAAAGCCGAGCGCCCTAAAACGACGGTTAGGAAATGGATTAAATAATCGAACTTCAATATTTGGATGTACAGCCAGTGCGGCTAAATCAAGCTCACTGTCGGCTTGCGATAAGTCATCGAGCAACAAGCGAATTCTTACCCCCCTATCTGCGGCTTTTAATAAAAAGGCCGTAAATAAAATGGTGGTTTGCTGCCTGTGGTATAAATAGTACTGCACATCAATGGTGTGCTCGGCAGAATCAATGAGCGCCAACCTAGCTACAAAGGCATCGACCCCATCTGCTAAAGGATAAAACCCTGATAACCCAGGATGATTATTACCCACTGCATCTCCTATGGTACTGGGTGTATCTGCTGCAATGGCATAGCTTGGTTGAATGGACTCTCGTGAAGGTAATTGCGCGCAGCCCGCGGTGATTAAAATGAGTACTGCACAAAAAAGTGATTTTGAAGAGTCTATTATCATGGCTTCCTACCAATGACCGTGTGATACACGTATCTGCTTTGTTATAACCCTAATAAATGAAGGGGTTAAAAGCAAATAAAAACTCGTAAGTATGGGGATTAATTAGAACAATTAAACGAAGGAAAAATTGTTAAGCACGCATGCTTAAGAGCAAGTAATTACGCTACTTGCTCAGTGATATCTGCAATTTCGATCAGTTTGCGATTAAGAATTTTTTTACAACAACCGCAACACTTGCCGCACTGGCTACCCACTTGCAGCTCTTTTGATAAATCGCGCATTGTCATAGCGCCATCATCAATTGTTTGTTCGATTTTTTTATCAGTCACACCATGACATAAACAGATATACATGAATGCAAACCACTCTCATTTCTCTTGATGGTCAGCATATTAATCTAAACGGTAATAGTTCGCAATAGTGTTATAGGCAATATTTGCATAACTTTTATACTGAAATTTCATAAATGGCACACAGCTAAAAATTTTCCCTTATGATTTGGGCAGTTAGTTAAAGGCGGCTAAAGAAAAATTTTTAACTTTTTTGAGGGGTGGTTAGTGTTGCAGTTGAATGAAAAAGAGGGGATGGCTCAGATACAGAGCATTAGGCGATGAAAAAACAAAGAACCCAACACTTCAACAACTGGAAAAACATGCGCCTTGATTAAGGGAAGAGCAACTCGTCCTTAGCTGCTTTTAAAAGTTCATCCCATCCCTCAGGTGGATGACCAGAATTTAACATCTTTTCGAATACTTTGTAGGCATCGGTTTTACTACCGTATGCACGTTTATTATTTTCATCATTGACCCATGCATAAACGATGATTTTTGACCCTAAATGATATCGAAAAAACAAACGGTATTGTTGGAAGAACTTTGCTCTAAACCAGTGCTTGTTATCATCACCTAATGTGCTTCCTTGGCGAAATTCAGGGCTGGTAGGATCGTGCGGTATGAGTTCAAAGATTAACCGTTGAATAGCGGCTAATCGTTTCGTGGCATTTTTTTTAAGGTAGCCCTTTGGATCTTTATTCCGAAGAGCCTCAACTTGAACTTTAAGGCTTATGTATTGCTCTTTAAACAATGGATGAGTGTAAAGTGTCCAACCATTTACGACCATTGGTATCGTTTTTTGCAAACTTACTCGTCCTCATCCAATAACGGAGCATCTAAATCGATTTCAACACCTTCAATCAACACATCAACGTTTTCTCGCATACTTGCCGATAACGGTTCTATTCTTTCAGGGTGAGCCTGCATATCACGCGCTATGAATGATAAAAACTCGCCAAGTACAGGATCGCTTTCTTGCACTGCTGCACGCGAAATAACAACGCTGCCATCAGATTGAATCGTGTATTTAATTTTATCTTTTTTACCTAAGTGCAACGCCTTACGAACAGGGCTAGGCACCGTAGTTTGAAAACGGTCTGTCAATGTTGATTCAGTTTCTAAAGCAACTTGTGCCATAACAACCTCTGTCTTTTATTCGCTTCATTAGCTTTGATTTTAGTACGAACGAACAGGCAATGCAAATGCATTACCCTTTAAAAATGAGCTAGAAAATACTCAAGTTGCTTAATGCTGTAAGGGGGACTTGTCTAGACCTCAGCTAGCTGAGTGTGCGCTCATTCCCTTACGGTGTAACATGATACAAAGCACCTGCAAACTCTAATCGTAGTGGCCTAGCCATCCTTTCACGTATCAATCTTGGTTAGTTAATAACTAAAAATTAGGCTTCAATATGCTAAAGGGCAAAAAGAAATACCTGAGCCTATTGGTTAAATTAGCAGATAAAAGAAAATCAGCTCCCGCTGGCTTTCGTTTGCTTGGCTTAGGTTGCTCCCAAGTTGAAGGGGCAACTTAACTAGAAGTTAATTACACTGTTTCCTTGCTGATCTGTTATTTATTATCCACAACTACAACATCTTCAACTTTTAAATAAACCAATACTGGTCCCTTTCTTCCAGCCTTTTCATATTGAAACTCAATTTCTTGCTCTTTGCTTATTAACTTCGAAACTTGAGAGCAATCAACATTCCACAATTTTGAAGTAAAGTTTATTGGAGATTCAAACTCCTTACTTACTACTCGTATATTTAATACGTTACTTGACCTCCAAATATCTTCACAAGATATGTCGGTCACTTTCCCTGTAGCAAGATAGTACTTCCTACCTTCTCCACAAGAGATAATAAAACAAACAAATAAAGCTATAGTAATTAATCGAATCAATTTCCTGAACCCCCCGTTGTGCAGCATTAACGCTATAAGCTGATAAGTATGCGTTTGCAGCGCTAGAGGCGCTAATAGTTTGGTTAACACTTAATGCTCTGAACATATTTGTTGTAGCACCAGCTCCAGTTAAAGCTCCGGGAACATTTACGCCAATAGCCGCAGCTTGCCTCGCAGTTTCTGCATCCATGCCAGCCCCCATGAAAGCTTTTTCGGTACCTCGTTGTACTGGATCATACCCAGTTGTTTGCTCCAGCATATCACTAGCTCCTACTGTTGCAGCAGTGGCGGCTAAGGCACATCCGGCCCCAGCAGTAAATGCACAAGTTCCCGCACCTGCTATTGCGACAGTATTGACAGCAGTTCTAGCAGGGTCTTCAGCTAAAGAACTCATTGTATTAGATATATCGTTACCAATATCGCTCATTACCCCTTCTATTGAACTTCTAAGTTGAGCCGCTCCATCAGCAATACTTCTGAACCACTTAGCCAGTGGAGCATCAGGTGATTCAAACTTAGGGTGGTTGGCGTCATTATACGCTTTCATGAATGCAGCAGTTAAAGCACCGTTAGCAAACTTACCTCCTGTAACCTGAATAACTGTACCACCGACAACAGCAGCAACAACTCTTGCACCCGTATCCTTGAAGGCTGCATAAATCTTGCCTCCTGCCATACTTGATACGCCTGCGGCAGCAAAACCATGTCCAAACTTACCGCCAGAAAGGACACTGCTTATTCCCCCAGCCATCCCCGAATAAGCCCTTTTCCAAGTATATTTTGTATCCCGTTATTGGCAATTAACTCACCAGCACCGTAGAAAAGCGCCCCGCTAAATGCACCAACTAATGCCCCCTTTAGAGAGCCAGTTGCAACATAACCAGATAATGCACCACCTGCAATTGCCCAAGCTAACCCAGCTCCAGCAGTCATCACTGTAATGCCTATTTGAACAATCGTTTTCCAATACTTTTTCACAAACTTTTTGAGAGATTTAAAGAAATACCCACTCGGATCTGTATAGCTCATCGGGTTATTTAGAACATAAGAATAACGGTTGTAGTTCTGGCTATTCATCGGAGCCTGAATATGTGGGTCAGCTTGAAGGAATCTCCCCAAGGTTGGATCGTAGATCCGACCGTTCATATGGATAATACCTAAATCCGATATTTCTTTGTGACCTGTATAACCTTTACTTTCCACGGGGCTTTGTTGATTCAACAAAGAAACTAATGAGCTACTAGTATAGAACCGATTTTGTTTCCCCCACGCATCATAGTTTATGTGCTGAATAACACTGCCATTCGCGTCTGTTACCGTCACGGTAGAGCCTAGATGGTCCTTATGCGTATATAAAGTTTTACTTTGCTTAGCATCCGTACTCCCAACATAGTATTTGTGTTCAACATTTCCTGAAGGCAATGTTGAACGCTCATATAGCCCTTTGAGATATAATGTTTCCACACATGGGTCAGATCTTTCCTTTTGCCACTATCTTACTTACACGCGAATAGTGTAATTGAAAATAATCACCCAATTCTTTTTTTTGCTCGACAAATAGCGTAAATTTTCGGCTTGCTATCGCTTTAGATTTGCCAAATTGAAGTAACACTTTGCCGATTTAAATCCATTCTGAAGTTTGTGCTTGCCCATCGTAAAATGCCCTACACGTTGAGAACTTCTATTAGACCATTGCTTATAAACAATATTGGACTAGATTAAAGGCAAAAAGAAAGACCTGACCCTTTTTAGATTTAGTAGATTTATAAAGTCTCATCACACACTACGCTAGTAACGCTTTTTCATCAAAGCCTTGCTCATGTAATTTGACTACAAGCTGTTCAAGCAGGTCATCTTTTTCAGGGGCTACAGGCTGCGTTAATAGTAAAGAAGTAACATTGCCAAAACCAGGGTGCTCAAAATCAGGGTTTTCAAAGCCATGTTGTGCTCTTAGCGTTAGCAGCATAAGTGCAGCATAAGGTGTAAATTGCCAGTTCATATTATCGAACTCAAAAAACATCTTACTCGGTGGTGATGCAACCTGAGCGACTTGATCATCACATAACTGATTTAGAAAAGCCGTAACTTCAGTTAAGTCAGTGCTATCCCAGTTATTTAAAATAGCTTGGTAAGCAAAGTCATCTACGATTGGTTTTAGGATATTGCCACCTTTTACCTTATCAAACAGCAAGATAATAAAATCACCAATGTGACTTTTTGATCTATTAACCCAATGCTTCATGTAACCCGCTTGAAAAAGCTTATAAAAATGACCTGCATAATCATTGTTGTATAATATTACAGCAACGCTGAGATGGAATACGCTAGTAGGCGAAACTAAACCAACAGGTTCGCGAGAAAAACGAAGTAAAAAACGTTTTTTCTGAGAATACGTTATTATGTTTCTATAATAACCATACATTAAAAAAACTGCTAACCTATCACAATCTAGCTTACGTTTCTCTACAAAACTAGCTTGCGCATCCATTTCATAATAATTACATGGAATTGACAATTCTGAATCTAACATCTCCCAATCAGAGATTGGTGATATTTCATTTTTTAAAGTACCGCGTTGAGTATGCCCATACTCAATAAAAAAATATAATTCTTCAATGTTATTCAAATAAATATCTTTATATTTTCTTGGATTATTAATTGCTTGATTACGTTTTCGTAAAAACTTTTCTAATATTTTGTCCATTATTTACCAACTGGAGTCATTGAGATTGTAGCAGTGTCAGCAAGCATCTAGGGATCGGGTCTTTCCTTTTGCAACAATCTTACTAACACGCGAATAGTGTAATTGAAATAGTCACCCAATTATTTTCCTTGCTCGACAAATAGCGCAAACTTACGCCTTGATGTTGCTTTAAATTTGCCAAATAGGGGTAACATTTTATCGATTTAAAGCCAATCTGTAACTTGTACTTGTCCATCATAAAATGCCCTACACGTTGAGAACTTCTATTAAACTATTGCTTATATACAATATTGGACTAGCGAAAAAGGAATACCTGACCCTATTGGTTTTATTATCGTTGATTAAGGTTCCATCTTTAAAAAACCTCAAACTCATACTAATACAAATCTTCACTATATTGAGCTTGGTTTGTTGTGGTCACATCCACAGTCCCCCAGCAATTGCTTGGATTATTACACGCCCATACGTTGCATTGGTTTGAATTTTCCCAACACCTTTCTAATAGCAGCAGTGATAAAACTATGTTCAAATTTGCCCCTCTTGGATTGTATCTGAATCATGCTTTCTATTCGCAAAAAAGGAGTTTTCAGTTCCGTAATCATTGTACTTAAAGCGTACTCCATCGACAGTAAAAACCTCTTTTCTACTATTTCTTTCAACAATTTGAATATCTTCAATAGCTCCTTCAACTGTAGAATAATTTCCAGAATCTATGTCATTAGATTTTAATACTAGGCAATAAAATGACAGTGACTGCATTACAGAAAAGCCAAATAAAAATAAGAAGCCAAACCAGAAGTTAACTTTCTTTTCAAACTGTAGTTTATTTTCGTACCAGTATTTTATTTTCGGGCAGCACAATATTAGTAGAACAGAACAAACAAGTGAAAAATAAAACCCAAGCCTGGTGCCTGAAAAATCAGACTGAAAATAAAGTTCATACATTAACTAAATCTCCTATGGCTAATCTATGGGCCGAAGTTGCCGTATGAACCATGCTAGTTTCTTTTCCCCGAGCCAATATCGAACGAACACAAAATGGGTTCAGGTCTCTCTTTTTTACCTAAATTAAAGACTAAACTGAAGTGGTTATTATGATTTAGAAGGAAAATGTAGTTCGACCTCTTTGGATAGATAAAAGCTACTTACCATTATTCTTTATTTTTAAAGCTTAAATCATTATGACAAAAAGCATCTATTAAACCATCACTATCCGCTTTATTTATTTTTGCTTCTTTAGGGAGCTCTATATACAAATAATCATAGTTATATTTACCTTCATCAGTCATTCGATTAAGTTTATATCCAATCATGAATTTATCACCTCCACTGTAATCTAAAACTGATATGTTACAATGAGTTGTGTAGTTAATCGAAAATACTAATGAAGCTTTAGCATCTTCGAATTCATCATAGCTCCCAAATAGAGGCACTGAGAAACTATCTATTTCCCCAACGTACTTATAAAAAACTTCTTGTTTGTCAAAGGATGACCCTCCATCGGTATTGATAATTTTGACAAATGTATCAATTGCAGGCTTAATTTTTTCAAATCTAATACTTGTATTAATAGCTTTAGAAAAGAACGCATTCTCCGCATTAAACCCATAAGCCAAACAATTTGTTGCTGCAAAGGTATCACCAGCAAAACTGAGTAACAAATCAGAATCTTCACAATATTCTGATATAGGCTGTAACGCCATGCAAATGCCACTTTGGAATAAAAGGATAAAAATTAAATACTTAATAGTAACTCCACCATTTAACTTGAGTCTCTACGATTAGCTCAGAATAAAGCTGTTACGTTTTTTGGCATAGTGCTTAACCATAATCCACGAAAGAGAAAACAAGAACCGACTCCTAGCTCTGTTGAATTCCATTCAATTTTATTAAAAAAACCATAATGAAAAACATTACTACAATTGCTATAGATGAGTATTTAATGGCTTTACAAGCCCACACTTTGTCTTCCCGATAGGATTCAACTTTGAACAGCTTAAAACCATGATAAATTGCACCTGTTCCGCCGTAGTAGTTTATGAAAAGCTCTTTTTTTGCGTATTTTGGAGCTAAGATAAGCAAAACCATTACAAACAAAAATAAAACAGCCGAAAGTACCATCAAAATAATAAGAAAATAATCTATCATTTCACCAGTTCACATTTACATATTTATCAGTAACTTACTATAGCAATAAAAAGCAAGTTATGCTCCAACCAAACTTAAACACAATCTGGTGTTTTTAGTTGATAGTAAAGCACTGCGTTTGCTATTTTACGTCTAACACTAAATCAGTAATCGAGGACACATGGAAGCGCCTACTTTTGAATTAAACCGTGATAACTTTAACTCAATCTTTTTTCAGACTTTCATAAAAACGAAAGTGCAACCTGAAATACCTATCATAAGATGCGCAGTGCCTTTACCGAAAGCACAGAAATTCAAGGCAAAATTAATTACTGCCGTTATTTTCATTATTGCATGTCACCTTGTTTGGAAAACACAATCCGGTGCAGGTGCAATTGCCGCTGTGGTCATTACTTATCTCAGTTATTTTTTAATTCAGATGTTTATTGCCAATAAGCGTTATTTCATCCATGAATCTCCCTTGTGCGAAATTAAAATAAATAAAGAAGAGGTTTACCTGCCTGCACTTTTATTCGATGACAGAAAAGCACGAACACTTAAAAGAGAAGATTTACTTAATGTTGAGGCCGTATGGAATTTTACACGCACCAAAAGCGGCTACGATATTAACGATCCACAACCTAGGCGTGCCTATCTATTTTCTGTTATTTTTAAAACTCGCTATGGTGATTCAATTCCTTTAAATGACTGGAGCTTAGAACATCCAGAACTCTTCAAGACACTTGTTGAGTATAATTACCCAGTCACTATGATCAGAACAGCCAAACGTGGGTCACCAATAACAGTTCACATAACATGGTTCTTCTTATTTACCTTTATATGTACGCTCATCTACTCACTTATAAAGTATGTAATTTAGCGGACTTATAAATATGCAATTAGCAAAGCAACTGCGAGCAAGCGCTTTGCCTTAAACTTAGGCTTTATTGTTAAACAGCATACCAGAGTGATTACTAGACGTAGGAGCAAACAAAGAGTTTATCATCGTAGAAACATTACTTTTTACTGCAAGCTGGACTGCGTTTATTTCTTCATCAAGTTGTTTATTAAGCTCTAGTAACTCACTTTCTCGTTGTTCTGGAGCTAGGTCTTTATTGCTTTTTAAACTATTAATCTTATTTTGTAACTCCTTTATTTTTACTACTAGCTCTTGTTGTGTTTGTGATGTCTTTGATTGAGCTTCTGCTTGTGGATCAGAATCAACGCCCGCTTCTTGTTGTTTAGAGCCTTGAAGGTTTGTTGCTCTTTCACTTGCTGGGTTTAGCTCATTTTTATTTTGCTGATCTAATAATGGCTCTTTTAGGAATGAAGATGTGTACGAAGTTAGCTGCATAGTTTTCCTATCGTTAATTTTTTGGCGTTTAGCTATAAACTTTTTAAAATCAAAGTAGATGCACGATCCGTACCCATTTGGAACCCAAAAGCCATTATACGGCTAAATATGTAAAATCCTCTAAAGTTAGCGTTATTAAACTTTAACTTTTGAATCCTCACTTCAAATAAACCAACACTAAAGAACTACTTTTTAACTTTTAAACAACCTTTTTTGATCTTTTTTTAAACACCGCCCGTACGCCTTATTGAAGTGGACACGTCGTAACGTCCGAACATACAAAGATATAAGGAACAACGATGAAATACATACTCCTGGCTAGCAGCTTACTTTTTCTCACCGCGTGTAGCGATGATGATGACGATAATACCGAAGTTGTTACCCCACCCCCAGTTCAAGAATTCACTCCAAGTAAAACCTATTCTGTAACTTTAAGTGGCAAACAAGAAGTGCCAATGAATGACTCAATGCAAACAGCGACTGCAACGGTAGAGCTTGACGAAAGTTTAATGCAATTTCGTGCAACACTTGATGCAAGCTCAGTTGAAGGTTTTAGCGCAGCACACATACACGACGGCGATTTAGGCGCTAATGGTGATGTTGCTTTTGCATTTGAAGCCACTACCGATGGTATGTATGAAGTCGCAATTACCGACCTTGATGAAAGCCTAATTGCTGATTTAATGGATGGTGATTGGTATATAAACCTTCATACCGAACAGTACGCAAACGGCGAGCTTCGTGCGCAAATTGTGCCTGATACAACCAGCATCATCACGTTTGTTTTAAATGGCGATCAGCAAGTGCCTATGAACGACAGCGAAGCAATGGGTTATGGCTATGCATCTTATGATAGCGCCACGACAGAATTGCGACTTCGTGCGGTGACTATGGGTGTTGATGACGCAACAGCAGCTCACATCCATACAGGAAAATTAGGTTCAAATGGTGATGTATTCGTGACTTTAGAACAAGACGACGAAGTCATGACTGACTGGGTTGTACCAGAAGATACCATGATCGACAGCGACACTCTGGCAGTACTTTTAGACGGCGGTCACTATGTTAACGTTCACACACCTGAATTTGCCGGTGGCGAAATTCGCGGCCAAATCTTAACAGACAACTATGCAGTTGCGACCTTTGACTTGAGTGGTAATCAAGAAGTGCCTATGGTCAGCACCATGGCTGATGGTGATGGTTATGCCCTTGTTGATACAACAGACTACAGTGTAGAGCTAACTGTTGTCACATCAGGCTTAGACGATGCAAGTGCTGCGCATATTCATACAGGTCGTATCGGGACTAATGGCGATGTATTAGTGGCTCTTGAACAATCAATGGATGATAGCAATGTCTGGATGACACCAAGCAACACGCAAATCAATGCAGATATTTTTGCAGTGCTGGCTTCTGGCGGTCACTATGTCAATGTTCATACACCTACTAATGCTGGCGGCGAGCTTCGTGGGCAAATCCTAACCAGTAACTATGGTTTTACGAGCTTTAAACTAAGCGGTGTGCAAGAAGTTCCTGCTGTCGAATCTGATGCAAGTGGTGAAGGTTATGCATTAATTAACATGGATAACTATGGCTTAGAGCTATTAGTAAACACAATGGGTGTTGATGATGCGACAGGTGCACACATTCATACTGGCCGAATTGGCACCAATGGCGACGTTCTAGTAGCGCTTGAGCAGTCAACAACTGATGCAGGCATGTGGATGACACCTGCAAATACCATGATCAACGCAGAGATCTTTGAAGTACTTGCATCAGGTGGTCATTACGTTAACGTACATACACCTGCTAACACGGGTGGCGAAATTAGAGGTCAGATCCTAACAGATAACTATCAACTCGTTACTTTCCCACTCAGTGGTATGCAAGAAGTTCCAGCGGTTGATACGATGGCATCAGGTAGTGGTTATGCATTAGTTAACATGGATAACTACCATTTAGAATTAAGAGCGTTAACCGAAGGTGTGAGTGACGCCACTGCTGCTCACATTCATACGGGTCGTATAGGCACCAATGGCGACGTTCTTGCTGCGTTAGAGCAATCAAGCGATAACATGAACCTATGGCAAACACCTGAAAACACCATGATTAATGCAGATATTTTTGCAGTACTCGCATCAGGTGGTCACTACGTTAATGTACATACTCCTGCAAACCCAAGTGGTGAACTTCGCGGTCAAATCCTTACCGACAACTATGTGTTTGTCACCTTTCCGCTAAGTGGTGAACAAGAAGTACCTGCGGTCACAACGGATGCGTCTGGCGATGGTTATGCGCTAGTGAATACCAATGATTACAGTGTTGAGTTGCAAGTGCTTACATCAGGTGTAAGCGATGCAACTGCTGCCCATATTCATACCGGTGTAGCCGGTGAAAATGGCCCTGTGTTAGCTCCACTTGTACAAGACAGTGATGATATGAATCGCTGGATGAGTAGCACAGGCTTGATGATAGACGCCGATATCTTTTCAGTTTTAGCTTCAGGCGGTCATTATGTAAACATTCATACCCCTGCAAACCCAAGCGGTGAGATACGAGGCCAAATTCAATAAATATTAAATACAGAGGCCAATATACTTGGCCTCTTTTACTTACCTTTCAAGCTCAATTAATTTCACAATAACATCCCTCGGCGTCTGAATTAATAAATTGACTATTAAAACCCGCTCGTAAGTTTGCAATTACTAACTCAACAAAGCCATTCTGACTTGAACACGCGAGCCCTTTTGATAATGGCCCTGCATACACAAGCTGTTGATTTTCTGAAACAAGTACTGCCGCAGGTTGAGCGGGTAATATTGCTACAACATCAGATGTTGGTTTAAGTTTTATTACTCTAACACCTTGCTCTGCTGCATAGCTGCTAAGGCTTGCTATGTGCGGTTGTGAGCGCTCTGAGCATACACAGGTATTTTCATCAATAATGTACAAGGTATCTGTATGGGTAATGCCAAGCCCCATACTTTGTTGAAAAGCAGGTAACCAATTAGCTGTGGCTAGCTTTTTATCTGGATCAAAGGTGCTTGCTTGTTGAGAATAAGCAAATACCAAGGCTAATGCCACAGAGGCAACCCAAAGTAGAGTTGCCATTATCAGCCATTTGCTATTTGAATTTAGCAATACCTTGCTCCAGTACATCGATACTTACATCAATTAACTGTACGCGATCGGTGAGTTTTTCAATCATCAGATTATCGTTGGCTTGGTTAGCAATTAAGGCTTGTGAATTCTCGGCAATAGCACGTGTATTGCCTGCTTGATTTTGCACTACATGTGCAACCGATTGTGAACTGCTTGCAGCAACATTCACCTGCTCTGTCATCTCGGTAATTTGCAGTTTCATCTGCGAACTAATTGCTGATAACTGCTCTATAAGCGCAACACTACCCTGCATCGACTTGGTTGATGAGGCGCTATTTTGCATCAAACTTTCAAGCGTATTAGTTATTTTATCCGTCGTGTTTTTACTACGCGTTGCTAAGTTTCTCACTTCATCAGCCACTACCGCAAAGCCACGGCCTTGTTCACCAGCACGTGCAGCTTCAATTGCAGCGTTTAGTGCAAGTAAGTTTGTTTGCTCAGCAATTGACGAAATTTCATTGAGTAATTCTGAGATATGCGAACATGCACTTACAAGTTGGCTAATATTTTGGTCAGCCTCTTGAAGGTTATTAGCAAGCTCAGCCGTTTTGCTGTCGGTATTCGCCACCTCATTTAATGCCTCTGTGGCACTTAAATGGAGCTGCTCAAATTGTGTTTGCAGTTCATTACTCTCTTGTTCCACATGAGCAAAGCCTTCGGCGACTCGTTCACCTGACTGCGCGATATCTGCAGATAACTGCTCACGATGAAGTGCTTGCTCATGCAATTCGTCGTGTACTTCAAGTAATTGTTTAGACTGATTTTTTAAAACACTACTTTGGCTTTGAACATCACCAATCACGCTCGATACAAAACCCAGTAAGCGGTTAAAACCCGCTACGGCTTCACTGTGGCTATCATCCGCTCTTAAACTAATATTAATGCTGTTTTCGTCTGCCATTATCTGCTCAGTCGTTGTGCTTAACGATAAGCCTGAACTGCGTTCGCGGTGAAGGGTTTTAGCAATGTAACCCGCTACAATTGCTTCAACAATGGCATACACGGCATGAATAAGTACGGTGCTAAAGTACAACCTGTCTGGGTCAAAAACGTATAAGCCAACTTCGTTGATCTGTAAAAAATAAAAGCTCAAATGGTGAACGGCCACAAAAGCAAGTGCAGTTATAAACACGCGCCATTCAACAAACATGATCAATACGGCCATTAAAATGAAAATTTCAAAATGTACTTCAATAAGGCCGTAGCTTTGTTGGATGTGTAAAAACGAAAACATCATGCAACCGGCAGCCACAACATGGGCTGTTAATTTGCTCGTCGGGTATTGATGGAGCATCCAAAGCGGTAAAGACAGCAGTAATAAACCGGTTACCACACCGGTAATTAGGGTCGAATAGATAAAGCCTAAAACCAAAGACTCAACAAACAACAAAAGGAACAAATAAGTAAAAAGGCGGCGCACACTCGTCATATATAAAGCCTTAATGATTAAATAATTTACAAAAATACAATTAATCGAGCCAATACGGTTCGAACCGCATCGTGGTTCACTTTATTAATTGCAATAATGCTCTAAATTGATCGGTCCCTGCTTTTTCTAGCCATTGAAATATCACACTTTCTGTACAGGTAATAATAGCACCTGCTGCCAATAGCTGCTTAATTGCTAACTCTTTGTGTTTTTCGTTGCGTGATGCAATGGCATCTTCAACCACAAACACCTGATAACCTTTGGCAATTAAGTCTAAACAGGTTTGCAGTACACACACATGCGATTCTGTACCCGTCACCACTATTTGCTTACGATTAAAGCTAGCCAATTGATTGTTAAATTGCGCTTCTTGGCACGCGCTAAAATGTATTTTGTGATAGCAGTTATTGCCATTTATAAAGGGTAAAAGCTGTTCACTACTTTTACCTAACTTGGTTGGGTTTTGTTCAGTAAATAAATACGGAATGTCTAAAGCTTTAGCTGCATTTATCAACTTTTCGGTGTAATTAACAGCTTGGCCAAAGTCGCTTATGACAGGCTCAAGCCCAGCTTGAAGGTCAATAATTAATAACAAGGCATGATTCTTTTGACTTATAAATGAATGACGCATAACTTTCCCTTAGGTTGCCTATTGGCTATTTATAGCACAGCTAACACTATGTTGTACCTTAATTAAACATTTACTAATTTATCTTTTCAGCTGACTCAATAACATTCATAATTGTGCTATATTTTGTTAAAAATTATATGCAAATAATAATTTAGGGTTAATCAGTCGGTGCCTAAACTTTTTCTTTTGATTTTCAATTTGCTGTTCTTCACGCTCACCTTTTCAGTGAATGCACAAAACTATGCTTTGCAAATGCAGCGGATCTCTACAGATGAAGGGTTAACCCAAGGTAGTGTTACTAAAATCGTGCAAGATGATTTAGGCTTTATTTGGGTAGGTACCTATCAAGGCTTGAACAGATATGACGGCTATCAAGTAGCCGCTTTTGCTGGCGAATATATGCTTGATCAACGACAGATCACTTTTATGACTAAAACCAGTGATGGCAAGATTTTTGTGAGTACAGAGTTTTCAGGTGCTTACTTCATAAACCCAAAAACACTCAGTGTCGAAAAAGTCTATTCAGGAAAACTAACCCCTGAAGATGTTTATTTTTCCCCTATTCTTGCACTCGAAGAAGATGACAGCCATTTCTTTTTCGCAATCAATCAGCACCTTTATTCTTACCATAAGCAAACCAAAAAGTTTTTGCATGAGTTTTCAATCGATAAGCAAGATGACTTTATTCGTGCTTTAGCTCTGCATGATAATTTTTTATACATTGGAACAACCGCAGGACTTTTTTCAAAAAACTTAGTGGATGATCATGTTTCTCGTATTGAGCTTGCTGATGAAAATAAATTAAATAACGATAATAAAAACGCAAAATTTTTGCATCTGGATCCTCAATTAGGTCTGTTAGTTGGTACAGTCGAAGGAATGTACAACATTCCATTTAATGCAGATAAACTTCTCGCAGTAGATAAAACCAAACTATTGGTTCCTGAATTAAATATTTGGGATTTCGCATCTAGTAAATTTGGTGAGTATATTGTCACTGAAAAAGGCTTATTCGAATTTAATAGGGAAACTCTATCTGCCGAATTTATTTTGAGCTATGAGCAAAGTAAATTTTTAATGACCGACAATACAATTGTCGATGTGATGATTGATAAAACAGGATTGCTATGGCTTGCATCTCGTTCGCAGGGAGTTTTTACATGGTCGACCTTAGCAAGACGTTTTAAGCATATCGAATCAACGTCTTTTTCTGGTAATGTCAACAATAGTGTTTGGGCGGTATTGCAAGACAACGAAAACATTATTTGGATCGGCACCGAAAATGGCATGCTGAAGTATAACCAATTAACAAACTCCATCAGCCCTTACCTAATTAATGACGATATAAAAGCCTTTCATGGAGAACATGCTGTATATGGCATTGCACAGGCAGAAATAGAACCATCTGAACGCTTTCTGTGGCTTATGAAGTACAGAGGCTTAGCGCTCTTTGATAAGATCAGCGGTGATTTAGTGCCTTTAAAAGGCACTAAAGAAGTGATTAATATATTAGAAAATGAGCCAAGTTGGGGCTTTCATACTTTAGGTTCAGATCAATTTGCATTTATTACTCAAGAAAACTTTTATCGCTACAATGGTAAAACAGGTGAATTACGAACTATTAAGGGACTAAAAGAACAAGTCGATATTATCAATGCGCACTCTTTTTTAAAGCCACTCTCGAGTCACCCTAACGACTATTTGTTAAGTATGTCTGGCCATTTGTATCGTTATAATGAGCAAACTGAAAAATTGACACTTGTTTATCAAGTCGAAAATTTTAATCCACTCACATTTTCTGTGATTGATGATTGGGTTATTGACCACAATGATACACTTTGGCTGGCTTCATCTAACGAAGGGTTAATTGCTGTTGACTCTCACTCCTACGCTATTAAACATCGCTTAGGCACTCAATCTGGTCTCAATGCAAAATCAGTGTATGGCTTACAAATCGACCGCTTTGGTTTTTTATGGGCTAGTTCGCAAAATGGCTTGTATAGAATTGATTTAAGTTCAAGAAGTATCAATTCGTATTTTATCCGTGATGGCCTTTCAGCTAATGAGTTTAATGTTGATGCCGATGCAACCCTAGACAATGGCCAAATTAGCTTTGGTTCGACAAGGGGCTTATTGTTAATCGCACCTGAAGATTTTTTAACTTCACCAACAGAATTAGATGCGATAAATACTGAAATTACTCATGTTTCTTTGCTCTCTCGCGAGCTGAACTATCATCCATACAAATATATCAATAACCCTCTTCAAATGACTGCTGAAGACATCGGTCTTGAGGTTAGCTTTTCTAACTTTGATACTATCAATAAGGATAAAACAACTTATAAAGTAACTTTAGAGGGACCAACGTCATTAAATTACGACAAATTAACCACTAACAAAGTATTTTTTACCAAGCTACCTCCTGGACAATATATCTTGTCTGTTGCTTCTAACTCCGAGAGCTCCAAAGTCAGTTCAGCAACAAGACAACTACAGTTTAATATTGCCTATGCACCTTGGTCTTCACCAGTTGCGATAACAGGTTATGTGCTGCTCATTCTTGCCATACTCTTTTTCTTTTTTTGGCAGTACAGAGCACGTCAACAAGTACTGAATAAAGCGCATGCTGATGTTGTTAAATCGCAACAACAAACTGAATTAGCACTGAGCAGTAACAAAAGTGGGGTATGGGAAGCCAATTTAAGCCAGCAAACGCTTTTAAATAATCGCTTTGTGACAGAGCTGGGTTACCACAAAAGTAACGAGAGTTTAGCCCTCATTGAGTTCCTTGATTTTATTCATCCAGCAGACCGTAGTGCCTACTTAAACCATTGGAATGCCTTTGCAAAACAATCAAATCAAGAACAATGGAATATCACCTACCGTTTAAATCATCAAAATGGTAAGTGGTTATGGTATCAGGACATTGGCCGTGTCGTCGAAGTTGATGAAGCAAATAAGCCAATAAAAGTAACAGGTATCTATACCAACATTACCGAACAAAGAGCAAATGCACTACAAGCAAGTGTGCTCGGTGAAGCTTTCAGCCAGATAAATGACTGGCTTTTAATTTTAGACAGCCAGTTAAAACCATTTTCAGCAAATACAAGCTTCAGTGATACATTTGATATTACAGGCAATATAACTGATCTAACAATTAAGGACTTTGTTCGCACAATAGGTAGGGCTCAGTTCTTAAGATACATCAATGTGTTAAAAACATTAAAACCAAAACAAAACTGGAAAACAAAAGCTTATATACACACTCAAAAAAATCCATCCCACCCTGTTCATATCAGTGTTACTGCAGTTGCGAAAGATAATCAAGCGATTAGTCATTATGTGATTGTTATTTCAGATCTTACAGAACAAAAGCGTGCTGAAGATGAGTTACGTTATTTAGCGAATTACGATCCATTAACGGGCTTACCAAATCGTTCATTAATGCATTCAAAAATCAATAATTGTATAAATCATTCTAAAAAGCATAACAAGTTAGCAGCCTTGTTATTTATTGATTTAGATAAATTTAAGCCAGTGAATGACTCTTTTGGCCATGCTGTTGGTGACCAATTGCTGTGCAATATTACGCAACGTGTAAGTTTACTTTTACCTAATAATGCAACGGTTGGTAGACAAAGTGGCGATGAGTTTTTAGTGTTAGTCAAAGATCTTCATTCGCCTCAAACGTTGAGCGAATTAGTTAAGCAACTTACACAAGAATTAGCAAATAAAGTCATTATTGACGATTTTTCTATCAATATTTCAGCCAGTATTGGGGTTGCACTCTATCCTTTTGATGCTAAAACAGCTGATGAGTTAATACGCAATTCTGATATTGCCATGATGCATGCCAAACAATCTGGGCGAAACAATTTCAAATACTTTACCGAGCAGATGAATAACCAGCTCACTAAAAAGTTATTACTCGAAAATGCGTTAAAAGATGCCTTTAAAGATGATGAGCTTTTTAATAATTATCAGCCAATTGTTAATGCTAAAACGAAGCAAATTAATGGTGTTGAATTATTAATGCGCTGGAGGACTGAACAAGGTTTTATTTCACCTGCTGAGTTTATCCCTATTGCAGAAGAAATTGGTTTAATCGATGTACTTACAGAACAGGCTTTAAATAGAGCTTTAACAGAATTGCAGCCAATTTTAAGATCAAACCCTCGTTTTTACCTTTCTTTAAATGTATCGCCAACGCACATATTAAAGGCGAACTTAACCGAAAGACTCTTGTTGATCCTGAATAATTTTCGCATTAAACCTGCGCAATTGCGCTTAGAGATTACTGAAAACACCTTACTAGAAGACAAAGATAAAGCCTCAAAGCAACTACGAAAGTTAAAAAATGCGGGTTTTAAACTATTACTTGATGACTTTGGTACCGGATATTCTTCACTGACTTACCTCAGTCAGTTTCCAATTGACGTCATTAAAATAGACCAGAGTTTTGTGCGTAATATTGGGCATGATCGAAGTAACGAATCAATTATCAAAACAATCCATGCGTTATCCGCTAATTTAGGCCTTTATTGTATTGCCGAAGGCGTTGAAACTACTGAGCAAATTAAATTTTTACAACACATGGGCTGTGATGACTTTCAAGGTTACTACTTTGCAAAACCTATGCTTTCTGAAGACCTACTTGCAGAACAAAACTTGCAATCTATTGTTGCTCGTTTAAAAGAGCTTTAAGCCATTTGTTTAAACACGCATATAATTGGTCTTTATTAATTGGCTTTGAGATAAAATCATCCATGCCAGCAACTAGGCAACGCTGCTGATCCTCTTCAAATGCATTCGCAGTGATGGCAATGATTATAGCCTGACCATACAAGTGCGGGTTCTGTTTTATTTCTTTTGTACATTGATAGCCATCCATATTTGGCATTTGGCAGTCCATAAGAATAATATCAGCTTGATAACTCTGCAGTATCTTAAGTGCTTCAAGGCCGTCATTTGCTTGTTTGAGATTACACTGAGTGGAATGCAGCATCTTTTTCAATACAATTTGATTAACAGGGTTATCTTCAACTAGTAAGATATTCAAACCTGCTAATTGGGGCGTCGCAGTGCTTTGGTTATCCACTGAGGCTGAATCACTAATAATTACAGGCATCGTGATGGTGAACTCACTACCAACGCCTTCTTGACTTGTTAGCTTAAGCTCCCCTGCCATTAACTCAATAATTCGCTTACTAATGGTTAGCCCAAGTCCCGTTCCGCCATATTTACGTGTGGTAGAAATGTCGGCTTGAGTAAACTCGGTAAACAGTTTTGCCTGCTGCTCACTTGAAATCCCGATGCCTGTATCACGAATGCTGATCTGCATTCGGTCATTAACCATAGTACAGCTCATGGTAATGTCGCCCGACTCTGTGAACTTGCCAGCATTACTCAAAATATTATTTATAACTTGGCTAAACCTTAAAGGGTCTAAACTGATACAACTTGGTACAGAGTCACTAATGTTAAGCTTAAACGTCACCCCTTTTTTTACGCTTGTACTACTAAACACCTTGGCAATTTGTTCAAGTAACTTAGTTATTTCAACTGCACGATACTCTAATTTTAAAGCACCCGCCTCTATTTTGGAGAAATCTAAAATATCATTTAAAATCAGCAGTAAGTTATTCGCACTTTGATGGATCATCACTAACTCTTCGTGTTCTTCTTCTGCTAAATCTTTATTATCTAGTAACAGCTGAGTCATCCCTAAAATACCATTTAGCGGAGTTCGAATTTCGTGACTCATATTAGCCAAAAACTGAGATTTAGTGCGGTTAGCATTATTTGCAGCCCGTACAGCTTCAACCAACTCATTGGTTTTATCATCAACCTGTTTTTCTAATTGTGCATTAAAGTCTTTCAGTCTTACGTTTAATAATTCATTTTCGTGGTTCGCTTGATGTAGACGATTGAAGCTCAGTGCGAGCTTATTCGCAAGGCTGGAAAATTGTGATTGCAAGCGGCTCACTTCTAACCAAGTTTGCGGTAAATACGTGTCAGTATCAGCATTTTCTGGCTCAAATTTATCAATTTGTTCAGCAAGTTTGCGTATCGGTGTTGTGAGCCAACGACTTAGTTGAGTGATAAAAACGCTTGTCAGTAAAATAATAAAAATGATCATAACCAATGATTGTCCCCATGCATTTACAGCGACATCATTCGCATGTTTTCGGTTTAGCATGGTCATAACCATCCAATTATGGTCAGCTAAGCGCGCTTGCTTAGCATAATATTGCTGCTCATTTTGTGCATCAAATATGATAAAACGCTCTTCATTCGCAAATGAATCAATCTCTTCATTGCTTAGTTGTTGCATCTCTTTAAAATCATCGATGGTGCTAAACACAACTTTATTAGCCGCATCGAGTATTAGTAAATCACCTTGATGACTAAATAAACTTGGACGTAAACTAGCAAAGTAATCAAACATCAGCGAGCCTTCGACCACGCCAGTAAACGTATCCTCAATATAAATAGGCGCTGAAACCGCAACAATGGGCAGAGAACCAAAACCACGCCCTTTAAAAATAGTCGAGATATAACCCTGCTTATTGGACGGTGCATGAATAAAGTAATCACGATCTGAAACATTTGCGCGAATGTTTGACTGCTGCAAACTTACAGCTAATGATTGGGGGTAAAAATGAGTAACATCTGCAAAAGCATCAGTGATGATTTGAGTTCTAAAATCTGGGTACAGATTAGCCATATTCTCAAGTGCAACCTGTTTGGGTAGCCCATGAGCAATACTTTTTGCGGTTAGAACCACTCCTTTTTTATGGTGCTCTAAATGCGAATCGATAACTCGCGCTATTTCATTGGCTTTTTCATTAAGTTGAGCGTTAACCTCATACTCTATGCGAGCATAGTGATTGTTAGTCAAAACAATTGAAGTGAGTATTACCACTAAAATGACTAACAAGCTAACCACGTAATTAAGTATTTTATCCAATGAGGAATAATATTTGTGCCAAGAGTATCGACTAAAGAAAAAGCTCAATAAATCTATTACAGACAAGTAAATAACTGCATTTAAACAGTACTTAGCCAATGCTATCAACAGAGTGAGTGTGGGTAATGCTAAAAAATAGTGCCCAAATACCCAAAGAATGGGTGAACCAATAACAAACCAAAAAACCATCCCTCTCAAAAAGACAGGACGCGCCTTAGACAGGCAATATAATTGTAAAAATACAAGCTCTAAGGCAAAAACAATGGATGGCCAAGCATGGCCCCAGCGATAGAATATGAAGCCAGTACTAATGATAAAGGTGATAATTGCATAGCGCCAACCGAGTAAAAGCAGGCTTAAAATGACAAAAAATTGCCCTAGCAGAAACTCAGAGCTATCCAAAAAAAATACTGGCAATAAATTAACTAGACCTGCAATGCAACCAAGCAACAGCGCAGCTAAAAAGTTAATATAAAATGGCTTGTTTTGAAGCAAAAAAGGCATCCTAACACCCTAGCGATACCTTTAAATTAAAAGAAAATTAAACATTTTGCCACTTTAATTAACATAATGGCATTCATGACTTTCGATTTGTAAAACACTTTTGTTTACTTTAAAGCGTGAAAGCAATAGCTGTTCTACTTTAAGTCGACACGCCTCATCATGCTTTTCCACGGTACAATTCTGCTTTAACACCACATGTGCTCCCACAACAATATCTTTGTCTTGGCGCATTACCGTTACATTATGCACATTTTGAACGTGTTCTATTGATGCAATACTTTGCTCAATAGCTGCTACATCCGGAAGCTTACTACGGTTTTCCAGTAACCCTTTAATACAGCGAATAATCACTTTAACCCCAGTGAACAATACAAAGATCGCTATGAGCATACTCGAAATAATATCGATTTCTGCCCACCCGGTTAAGTAGATTAAAATTCCAGCAAAGAAAGTAGAAACTGTCGAAATTAAGTCAAAGAACGAATGGAGAAATACTGCATATACATTAATGCTTGCCTTACGCCCTTTATACAAAACCCATGCAGCTGCGCCATGAAACAAAAATCCAATAGCAGATATAACTGACATCAAATAGCTGTTGATTTGTAGTTCATGCCCATCACTGTGATGGAAATAACGTTCTCCACCTTCGTAAAGAATAACTAAGCTAATGCTTAAGTACAAAACACCATTGATCAAGCCTCCGGTCAGTTCAGCTCGTTGGTAACCATCGTTAAAGTTTTTTGCAAAGTAAATCGCCATGCTTGAAGCAATAAGTGCAATAAATAAAGAACTGTTATGAACAAACAAATGCCCAGCATCAGCAAGTACAGCAAGCGAATTAGAATAATAGGCACCAATGATCTGAATAACCATAAACGAGCACGTTATGGCTAAAGCAATTAACAAGCGGCGTCTAGAAGCTTGGTGTGTTGTAATATCTGTCATGAAGAAGTGGAAAACCTATTCGCTGGAGATGGAAATGATATAAAGTCGCAATTGTAATACGTGACGCGGCTAAACGCACTAAAAAGTTATGAAAGGCGGCCAAAAACCTAGCCTCGACCGCCTTTTGTAAGGTAATGCTATTGTTTCACTCTTATAAAGGGGCTAATCATTCCAGTAAAGAAAATCCCGCCTAATAGCCACCATAATGTATAGTCAGATTCTGTCTGTTTACCTTGTTCAACCTGTTCGAGTTTTTGGCCACTCACTTGCTGGCTAGCAGAACTTACACTGTTTGCAAGTTCTGGTGCAGCTTGCCCAGGTACTAAAGGTGCAAGACCAAAGCCAGCATTTTGCTCTTTTACGAACTCGGTAAATGTTTCATTGTCTGTAACTACATCATGTTGATTAGCAATTTCAGTGTAGGTTTCAAGCATTTTCTTCAGTGTCTCGGCATCAGCTTGCCAATAACCTTTGCGAACAGTCTCTAACATTCGCTCAATGATTTGTGCTAATGCTTCAGCGTTATGTTGCTCAAAAAATTCGCGCATTTGCATATCGTATTTATCATCAACATACACTTCAAAGAATTCTTGCCATTGATCATCTCTTACCGCGTCGGGGGTCATAACTTCCCAGCCCCACATGTTGTTCATACGGTCTAAAATAGCGGTAGCCCCAGCATAACCTGAGTCTTGCATCGCTTTAATCCAGCGAGGGTGAAAATAACGACTGCGCATCTCGTTACTGATAAACTGATCTAAAGTTTGAATTTTCTCCTGCCCCTTACGGCGTAAATTAGAGACATACATTTGTGGTGTTTTACCATCAATATTACGAACCGCTAGGCCAATGCCACCAAAATATTGGAACGGGTCATCATTTGTCATGAGTGCATAAAGGTTACTTGAACGAGAAAACACCACCCCATCTGTGCCCGACAACACCTTTTTGTAAAGCCCTGTTTCTGATAAATTTTCGCTCCAGCGAGCCTCATCTTTACCAAAACCAAAGCCCATTCGATCTAAATACAAATTAGCCAGCTTACTGTCATTTTCCCAGCTATCAGAGTCAAGCGTTCCCCCCGCAAGCCCTGTACCGTATGCACCACTTTCATTAGAGAAAATACGCACAGAAGATAAGTAATCTGCATCTTCTTCACTTTTACCTTCGTCTAACAATGTTTGCTTAAGAGTCACTGAGTGACGATAAACAAAGTTATTGTCTTCTTTCATCTTTGCCACTTTATCTATTGCCTCGGCAATCCAAAGCATGACATTAGGAAATGCATCACGGTACAAGCCTGTCGCAGAAACCACTACATCAATACGTGGCCTGCCAAGCTCTGAATACGGGATCACTTCAGTGCCAACAATGTTACCCTGATTATTCCACTTCGGCTTTATCCCCATTGCATGGAGAATTTGTGCTTCTAATGCACCTTGATGACGCATTGTTTCAAGTGACCAAAGTGAAAAAGCAAGCTTCTGTGGGTAGCGGCCATGTTCTGCTTGATACTGCTGTACAGTTTGTTCAAGCATCTTAACCCCAGCCTGATAAGCTTCTTTCGAAGGTACTTTAGCTGGGTTAAAGCCAATTAAGTTTCGACCTGTTGGTACAGCCGCCGGATTACGGATAGGGTCATTACCGTGGCTTACTGGTATATACTGACCATTTAAACCATTTAGCAAACCGGTGATTTCTTCACTGTTGTGAAAGTTTTGCCAGTACTCTTTTGCTGTCGCAATATCACTTTGTAACGACTCAGGGATGGCTAAATTACTATTTTCACCCAGCACTCGTGCTAGTAACTGAAATCCTTTTGATGCCTCTAACTTTACAACCTTGCGCTCGTCCTCACGTTCAGACTCGCCAATAGCAATACCAATTTCTCGCTCAAATTCACCTGCTTGTTTAGTGAAATCATCACCAAGCATTTGCAAAATAGTACTGTAAAGATGGGCATTGATTGGTAGCTCACCAAAAATATGAACTCCCAGCGGCTGGCTCATCTGTGCCAGTGTGTTCAAGTGATCTTGTAAGACGGTAATCTTGTCAGCAAATTGAGCAGCTAAAGTAGCTTCATCAAGATCAAGGTCTTTTAACATATTCAATTGCTTAGCAAGCTTAATTATTTCTTGCTGCGTATTTGATTTTGTTTGCCCTTCATCCAACATTAAATAGTTGGTGATCAGTTCGTTTAATTTTGCCACTTCAGTGTATAGCCCTGCTTTTGCAAAGCCTGGGGTTAAGTGACTGATCATAGTGGCACGACCACGACGCTTTGCCTGCATCGCTTCACCGACATTATCAATAATGTACGGATAGAAAACAGGAATATTGCCTATCGCTAAGTTTGGCGCATCATAAACCGATAAGCCTCGCTCTTTACCACTAAGCCACTCTTGTGAACCATGAGTACCTAAATGCACCACCGCATCAGCATTAAAAACATCACGTGCGTATAGATAAATAGCTAAGTAACTATGATTGATGACCGATTTAGTACTGTGATACTGGGCAGCATGCTGCTTTGCCGTTTCACCACGCACACCTTGAGGAAGTACAATCATGTTACCCAGCTCCATACGCGGAATGACAAACATCATTTCGCCATTGTGCATACGCAACATACCGCTTTCTTTTGGTTGGTCATATTTATCAATAATTGGCTGAGTGACATGCTGAGGCAGGCTATCAAACCAAGTTTGATAGATACTTAGCGGTAAATAATCTGCGAGTCCGAATTTTACCAAAGCCTCAGCATCTTCACCACGATAATAAGGACGAAGCAATTTACCCGCTTGCTCAACTAACGTGGCTGTATCCGTTTGTTTTACATGGTAACCCTTCTCGTTCATCGCTTTTGCGATGTTAGCAATCGAACTTGGTACATCTAAAAATGCAGCGCCAATATTCTTTTCACCCGGCGGGTAGTTCCAAATAAAGGTGGCGACTTTTTTATTTGTGTTTTTAATGTGCGCTAAATTGGCATGGTTAAATGCACGCTCAACCAACGCATTAAGTTGCGCTTGCATTGCCACCTTACTGCCTTTTTCATTGGCAGCAATAATAATTGGGTCGGTGCTACCCGTATCTTCTGGCATTACAAGAAAGAACGGAGTGAGTGCTGGTGATACACCCGCATGATCTTCTTTAAAAGCCTGTTCATCGCCTTCGGTATAGTTAAGTGCATGAATAACAGGCACACCAATTTGCATAAACTCTGCGCGGCGTTTCTCAACATAGTGTAATGAACGATAGTTAATGATTAAATCTACCCGTGAACCAGTTTCATCACTGAGTAACTCTGGGTAGGCTAATGCTTCGTCATTGCCTTCAAAGAAAAACGCCAATGCTTTCGCACCTTTGTTCTGAAGACCAGTAATTAATGCATCAACTATTTGTTGCTGTTCATAATCAATGACTGAACGATGAATCGCTATCGCTATAACTGGTTGAGAAGGCTTAGCATCTAACCAACTAAAAAACTGCGTTTCATCAGCACTAACATGGCCGTCAAACTCAGGGTGATATAAACCAACGTTTGGAATGACTTTAACTGGCTCTGCTGGCACATCTGAGAGTTTAAAAATGGCATTTGCAATATAAAGCATCATATTACGGTAATTATCGCGCCCGGCATTATTGTAATAACCGCCAAGGTGAGTATGTTGCTGCTCAGATAAACCGCTATTCATTGCTGAGTTATCCATATCACCGAGTGAGATCACTGGCACATTGGGGTACTCTGTTAAATATGGCTGATACTTAGCAAACATATATTTTGAAAGCGCAGGGTTGATACCATCTAACAAAATCAACTCGGCATTTTGCCAAGCTTGTTTAATCTCTTCGTCAGTTTTGCCTTTAGCACTAAAATTAGTAAAGGTGAACGGTTGATCTTCAGCAAGGCTTGTTAGCAATGCTCCTTTCGATTTAGCCACATGACCCGACATCATTATAAGTACTTCAGGCTTTTGCGCGGCATGTGTAGTCAGTGCGCTGAATAAAAGCAGCGCAAACGTTATTATTCTTATCATTGTGTATTCTCTTGTTTGCCCGTTGCAGAGTCATCACTTTCGGGGACATAAACAAAGCTACCGTCAGCCATTTTATAAGCCACACCAGCGCGCATGCCCTCGCCAGAACCAATTTCACCGTTAGATTTATATTGTTTAATTTCTTTGCCTTCTTTAACAATTACTTCCATATTTGGCTCACCGGCATTTTTAACAACAGTCACGTTTTCTGCAGTAAAAGGGCTGAGTGGGTTTTGTGCAATTGCAATAAGAAGTGCAGCAATAATCACCAGAAATACATCAACCAGATTAACGGCACTGACAATTGGGTTTAACTCTTCATCTTCGTCTAAAAAGCGCATGTTATTGCCCTCTTAATTTACGAATATTGATAAGTTCTTGAGCGCACCAACGTTTTTTAACCGAAGCTGGCCAAAACGTTAGGGTCGAAATAACCAAGCCCCAAATAACCGCTGCAAAGGCAATGATTAAATTTTCGCTGATCCCCTGAATGTTGCCATCGGCAAGGGCTTTTAATGCAGGTCCCATTGGGATCATAGTAGCAATTAGACCAAGCATAGGTGCGATACGGGTTACAACTCTAAGTACTTCTAGTTGTTTTAACGCAAACACTTCAAGCTCATCCTCAGATGCAGTGGGGTTCGCTACATAGTAATTATGAACATAAAAGCCTCTGTAATTCGTGGCCGTTTTAGTATCTATATCTCGCTGATACGCAAGCTGATTTTTTCTTCTGATTAGATATTCAGATACGAACCTCCCTGCTGCGAAAAACGCATAAACAAAGAGTACTGCAATCACTAAAATCACAGGTGCCATCAGAAGAGCCGACACATCAGCCATAAGTTGTTCGATTATTTGGATATTCACATTATTGCCCCAGTAAATTTGACGGGTTCAAATGTACGTGAAAACACACATTATTACAATAACGCGAATAGGAACAATTTGCATTTATATTGATCTTTGTAAAAATAGGCGTATTATTCTGGCAAAAACTAAACAGTTCTCTGTACACAAATAATATAAAGCACCTAAGGAAACCAATAATGCGCCTAGCTAACACACATTCTTTACGCGTTTTAATCGCTGCGACTCTTGCAGCTTCTGCAACACCTACCATTGCTGATGAATCAATCAAAGCTGACGATTTAGAAGTAATTGTTGTTAGTGGCTCGCGTACTGAAAAACCATTAAAAGATGTTGCTGCGAGTATCTCAGTATTAACCAGTGACGATATTGAAAAACAAGTTGTCACTGATATGAGTCAATTATTCTTATATGACCCAAGTATTCAAGTAACTGGCCGTGTTGGCGGTGCACAAAACATTCAAGTGCGCGGTATGGGTTCTGATCGTATTCTGATGATTAAAGACGGCATGCGAATGAACGAAGGCTATGGTGCAAACGGCTTAAACGATATTGTCGGCCGTGGCTTTATTGATACCGATACTTTAAAGCAAGTTGAAGTCGCAAAAGGGGCTGCATCTTCGCTGTATGGTTCTGATGCTCTGGGCGGAATTGTGGTATTTACGACTAAAGATGCGAGCGACTATTTACAAGACGGTGAGCAGTTTGGCGGCCGTGTGAAATTAGGTTACAGCGACTTAGATGATCAAACCAGTTTAGGTGCAACACTGTATGCTCAGCATGGTAACTTTGATCACCTATTAAGTGTAACCGCTCGTGATGGCGAGGAAGAGCAAAATAAACACCAAAGCAATGCGCCATTCGAAATTGATTCACAAAGCCTTCTTTACAAACTTAAATACAACATAAACGATAAAGATTACATTAACTTCTCTGCAGATCTGTGGCGCCAAGATGTCAACGGCGACAGTGCTGATGGCCTACTTACCTATTTCCGTGGCTTAGCAGAATATGGCTACAATATTGCCACCGAAAACACGCAAACCGAAAAAGATAGCGACTCATATCGCTTTAGTTACAACAATAATTCAGCCAATCGCTTATGGGATAGCGCTCAGTTTAACCTTTACTACACTAATAACCGCCAAGACGACCAAGAGTATGCGTTATTAGACATCAATGCGCCAATGTTTGGTACCGTTGAAATGCGTGACATGTGGAAAACAGGCACCTACGAGCAAACAACCTATGGTTTAATCTCCCATGCAAGTAAAACCTTAAATAAACATCACACTCTTGGTTATGGTATTGATGTTGAAACAACCGAAAGCTTACGCACTGTACATGAATATCGTGAAGTTGAAGGCGAAACAACCAAAGACGATACCACCAATAAGTTCCCTAAAAATGATACTCTTCGTGCTGGTTTATTCATCAATGACGAAATCTCATTACTAAACGACAAACTGGTTGTAACGCCAGGTGTTCGTTTTGATTATTACAGTATGGATCCAAACGGCGCTTTAAAAACAGATGGTGAAGAATACGCTAAAATTGATGAAAGCAACCTCTCATTTAATTTAGGTGGCTTATATTATATCAATGATATGTTGAGCGCTTATGCGCAATACGGGCAAGGCTTTAAAGTACCTGCTTATGACCTAGCTTACATTGAGCATTATAACCAACCTACCGCTGAATACATTTATGAAGTATTACCTGCGGATGATTTAGATCCAGAGAAAAGCGATACTTTCGAGCTTGGTTTACGTGGCCACATAGGCGATTTTATTGTTACAGCAGCGGTATTCCACAATAAGTTTGATGACTTTTTAGCAACCGAATTAATAGATCGTGAAACTGTATTTAATGACGACGGCTCATTTGGATATATCCACGATAAATATCAGTATCAGAACATTGACTCAGTAACCATCAAAGGCGCAGAGTTTTCAACAACTTACTATGCAACAGATGCTATTTCTGTGTTTTTGAATGCAAGTTATCAAGACGGTAAAAATGACGAAACCGATGAATACATCAGCTCAATCAACCCTCTATCAGGTAACTTGGGTGTGAGCTTCCAAGGTGACACATTTGGTAGTGATTTAATCGTTAACTTTGCTAAAAAAATGACCAAAGTGAACGAAGGCAATTACGAAACACCAGGCTATGGTACGGTTGATTGGTTAGCACGAGCAAGCATTGGTCAAGCTAATCTAAACTTAGCTATTCGCAACTTGTTCGACAAAACTTATTATCAGCATGGCAGCCTTGCGAACCACTCTGCATCAGATAGCTTAGAAGGGCTCGAAAGTTCTGGCCGTAGTATTTCTGCAAGCATTAGTTATAGCTTCTAATTAGTTTTTAAAACTTTGTCGAGTGCAACAATGCACTCGACTTATGGCATTAACTTTTTTGCCTGTACACTTTTGGCGACATGCCATACCAGCGATGAAATGCATGATGAAATGCGCTAATTTCAGAGTAGCCACATAAAAAAGCTATTTCTGTGACTGATAAGTCTGTTTCGTTTAACAATGACACACTTTTTAGCTGTCTTAATCTTGCCAATTCTTTACTAAAATTTGTGCCCTCTTTTGCAAGACGCCGTTGCAACGTTTTTTCACTCATATTAAGTGCTTTTGCCATTGCTTTATTGGTGGTTTGGCCTTGAATTAAATGCTCTTCAAGTAAAATTCTCAGCACCTGCGTCACATTCGTTTGCGTCACCAGTTTCATCTGGCTTGATAACACAGGTTCACTATCGGTATTTTCGCTAAAAAATAGGCTATGGGTCGTAGCGCCGTATTCAATTTTGCAATTAAAGTGCGCATTAATCTCACTATGAGGCTCTTTACGTTGCAAGCAAATTCGCGTTGGGTGCCAATCTTTTCCCTTCACAGTGCGCGCTATTTTCACACAAAACGCCATGGGTGCCTCGTAGCTTAGCAGTGACATATCCCGCTCACCATCACTAAAGTTAAAGCGAAGTTCATACTCACTACCGTGATCGATCAAAGACACATTATGTGTATCGCCCATCAATTTTTGATAACGCAATATCAACCGAAAAGCACTCAATAGCTGTGTTGACTGAATAATAGCCATACCTACTACCGGAATAGCCCGTACATTCATGTTACTGCCAACATAAAGACCTAAATGCGTGTTTGGTAACATCGCTTGCGCCTGCTTCCAAAGCATACTGACACTCGCTTGCGGGTATCGGGCTGTTTGGCTACTTAATTCTGCTAAAGGAATATTTGCCGCTGCAAACAACTCATTAATTGGTAAGCCCTGCCATTTAAACGACTCAGCCATAGCACGAAGCCACCAGCTTGATAAGGTTCTCATGCGCGTCCTAAACAAACAATTTAATGACCTATACTATCAAGTAAATAAAAGAATAAAAGCCTATTGTTAACCTGTAATTAACAACGGAGACAACAATATGGGCACTGTAGCAAGTAAACGCGAGTTCGCGAGCTTTAAAGAGTTTTACCCTTACTACTTACAAGAACATAAAAATAAAGTCTGTCGACGCTTACACTTCTTTGGCAGTTGGGTTGTTTTGGCTATTTTGTTTACCGCTATTTATCAGCAGCAATATAGCTGGTTAATTTTATGCCCTGTTGTGGGCTATGGCTTTGCTTGGGTTGGTCATTTCTTTTTTGAGAAAAATCGCCCCGCTACTTTTACACACCCTTTTTATAGCTTTATTGGTGATTGGGTGATGTTTAAAGACATTATTATTCGCAAAGTACCATTTTAGGAAAACACCATGACCATGAAACACACAGTATCAGAGCAAGAATGGCAAGCCCGTGTTGAGCTCGCTGCAGCGTATCGCCTAGTGGCTTTATATGGCTGGGATGATTTAATTTTTACCCATATTTCAATGCGCGTTCCCGGCACAGACAACGAGTTTTTGATAAACCCGTATGGCATGATGTTTCACGAAATTACCGCATCAAGTCTTATCAAAGTAGATCAACAATGTAATAAGCTGCATGACAGCGAATACCCAGTTAACCCTGCGGGGTTTAATATCCATAGCTGTATTCATTTGGCGCGAGATGATGCCCATTGCGTTATTCACACCCACTCGCTCAATGGCACGGCAGTGTCTGCCAACAAAGACGGTTTATTGCCTATCTCTCAGCAAGCTGTTGTTGTGCACTCAGGTTTGGGCTATCACGACTACGAAGGCATTGCTCTTAATCCTGCAGAACAAGACCGTTTAGTTAATGATCTCGGCACGAACAACTTTCTAATGCTGCGCAATCATGGCCTATTAACTGTGGGTAAAACGGTCGCTGATGCATTTTTGTTTATGTATGTTTTTGAAGCGGCATGCGCTGTACAAACTCGTACGTCACAAAATACTCAGCAACTCGTACAAGTACCTAGCGCGATTATTGATGGTATCAAGGGGCAAACTGAGGTTGCTACAAAGGGATTGGGTGGCGCAATTGCTTGGCCTGCCCTGCTGCGCTTACTCGACAATAAAAGCCCAGGTTACGATCAATAAGGATATACCATGCAAATTGATATCATGACTAAAATAGTGCTGCCTTTAGCACTATTTATCATCATGTTTGGCATGGGTTTAGGGCTAAAAAAGCAAGACTTCGGGGCATTATTTATTAGCCCCAATGCACTTTCAATAGGCTTAAGCTGCCAACTACTGTTATTGCCAAGCGTTGCGTTTTTAATAGCAATGAGTTTTACCCTACCCCCTGAGCTCGCTATAGGCCTGATCTTAGTGGCTTGCTGCCCGGGTGGTGTGACTTCTAACCTCTATACCTATTTATTCAAAGGGGATGTTGCGCTATCAATAAGTCTAACAACGTTAGCAACATTTATCTCACCGTTTACCTTGCCACTAATTATGCATTTTGCCATGCAAACATTGAGTGTGCCGGGCCACGAATTCGCTTTGCCAGTGATTAAAACCATAGTGAAAATGCTAATGATAACGGTACTTCCTGTTTGCTTAGGAATGGTGTTTAATCACTTTAAACCCCATTTGAGCTTGAAAATAGAACCCTTTATACGTCGTTTTTCGAGTGTATTCTTAATTGTGATAGTGCTCAGCATTATTCATAAAAATGCTGACCAAATGCTGAGCTTTTTTGCGACCAGTGGCATTGCAACGCTGACATTAAACCTCAGCACGCTGTTACTTGGGCTGTTTTTTGCAAAAATATCGGGCTTAGATCACAAGCAACAAATGAGCATTGCGGTTGAAGTTGGACTTCAAAATGGCACCCTTGCCATTTTAATTGCGAGCACCTTAATCAACAATGCAGCTATGGCCATTCCTGGTGCAACATATAGCTTATCTATGTTCGTAACGGGCTATATTTTCTGTCGCTTATTCAGCGCGCATCATACAAAACAGGCTACCATTCTCAACAAAGCTTAAAAGCCAAAAGTGATGACTAAAAACAAGGAGGTTTTTAGCATGAAGAGCACATCCCCCAAAAGTAATAACAAAGTTCATCAACCATCTTAACTAATAACTTTCTATTTATTTTTCAAAACTATACCTAAATTATTAGTTGCGAGATTAACACTGTGGTCAGTCTTGTTTAATAGCATTTTTTCATTCACTATCAATTTATGGCTTGTCATATAAGGACATATTGTGGCCGAACTTACTAACACTAAACTGCCTGTCCATATTGCTGAATTAAAGTTTGCACTTGATAACGTACCTGCATACGTTTATATAAAAAACGAACTATCCCATTATGTATATGCTAATAAACTTACACTCAGCCTACTGGCGTGCACAGAACAGGAACTTCAATTCAAAAGCGATAAAGATTTCTTTGCGCTTAATGATGTTAAGAAACTAGCTAAAATCGATTCGCGTGTGATCAAAGGAGAGCGCACCCGAGAAGAAGTGGAGTTAAATTTCCCTGATGGAAACAAATATATTTTTTGGGAAGTAAAAACTCCAATTTTTTGTGACACAGAGCCAAATAAGGTTATTGGGATTTTAGGTATTTCGACAGATATTACTGAACGAAAACAACTTGAAAAACAGCTCCTCTATGATGCATCTACAGATCCTTTAACAAAACTCTTAAACCGCCGATATTTTTATTCTCGCCTATCACTTGCGTTACAAGTTAGTAAACAAGACCTAAACTATGGTGCTGTCATCTTTATCGATCTTAACAAGTTTAAAGAGTTAAACGACCAATATGGTCATCTCATTGGAGATGCATACCTTATAGAAATTGCTAACAGGATGAAAGCGGTCGTTCGCGACAAAGACTGTTTAGCGCGCATCGGCGGGGATGAATTCGTAATCATGCTTGAAAGGCTTGGCCGTGATGAACAAGCCGCCAAAAAAAACGCTCATCGTGTTGCCGATAAACTACAATCAGCAATTGAAACCCAATTTATATACCAAAATGTCAATTACTTCGGCTCTGCGAGTGTTGGGGTTACTATGTTTTTTGGAACTCAAAAATCGGCCAATGAAATTGTCGCACAAGCTGACCAAAAAATGTACCTTATAAAACGAACTTTGCCTCACCATGCTAATTGTTAGTTTTTAGGACAAAAATTTAATGAGCGAATTAAAAACACAACCCAATGATGCCAATGTAGATACATTTATTAGCCGTATTGAACACCCAACCAGAAAGGCAGATGCAAACGTGTTACTCGAACTATTTAGTAAAGTAACCAAACAAACTCCCGTCATGTGGGGCGACTCAATCATTGGCTTTGGTAACTACAGTTATCGCAACTCAAAAGGGGAATACAACTGGTTGATGACTGGCTTTTCGCCGCGAAAAAGCAATTTAACCCTATATATAATGCAAGGGTTTAGCACTTTCAGCGATGAACTTTTAACGCTAGGCAAAACAAAACACGCTAAATCATGCCTTTACATTAATAAACTCAGCGATATTGACCTAAATGCGCTTGAGCAATTCTTAATTAAAGTTGTGGCAGATATGCGAGCAAAGTACCAATGTAGTTAATGACTATAAACTGCTTAAAATCTATCTATCTGATGTATAGCTTTCTGAATGTAGCTATATATGCTGTTACTATTACTCGCTAATTTAGCCTTATAAATCATTGGCGCAGGTTGCTTTGTGGTGGTAATCTGAGCAGTGAAAAATAATATTAATTGTATCTAAGGAAAGTACATGGATCCCATTTCTAGCATTTTAGACCTGTTGTTAAATGTAGAGGTCTTTCTTCTGATTTTTGTTTTAGTGCTACTAAAAAGCAGCGTTAAATTTGTGCCACAAAACCGTGCTTGGTTAATCGAACGTTTTGGTAAATACCATTCAACCAAAGAAGCGGGCTTAAACTTTATTGTGCCATTTATTGACCGTATAGCCGCTGATCGCAGTTTAAAAGAACAAGCGCAAGATGTACCTTCGCAGTCTGCGATCACAAAAGATAATATCTCGCTCATCGTCGATGGTGTGCTGTATTTCCGTGTGCTTGACCCTTATAAAGCCACGTATGGTGTTGATGACTATGTGTTTGCAGTTACTCAACTATCACAAACAACAATGCGCTCTGAGCTTGGCAAAATGGAGCTAGATAAAACCTTTGAAGAGCGCGACATGTTAAACACCAACATAGTTACCGCGATTAACCAAGCTTCTGAGCCTTGGGGTATTCAGGTTTTACGTTACGAGATTAAAGATATTGTGCCACCTAACTCTGTCATGGAAGCGATGGAAGCACAAATGAAAGCAGAACGTGTAAAACGTGCACAAATTTTAGAATCAGAAGGTGATCGTCAGTCTGCTATCAATGTGGCAGAAGGTAAAAAGCAAGCCCAAGTCCTTGCAGCAGAAGCTGAAAAAGCCGAGCAAATTTTACGCGCTGAAGGTGAAGCAAAAGCGATTATCGCCGTTGCTGAAGCACAAGCTGATGCACTTCGTAAAGTAGGTGAAGCTGCCGATACAGAGCAAGGCCAAAAAGCAATTCAACTTGACCTTGCTACTAAAGCTATTGCTGCTAAAGAGGCCATTGCCCGTGAGTCATCTGTAGTATTACTGCCAGAGAGTGGCACAGATGCAAGCTCGCTTGTAGCTCAAGGCATGTCTATTATTAACTCTTTGAATAAAAAGCAACAAAGTTAGGTGAGCTGATGGCATTTTTAGATACCCATTTAGCCGAAGCACTGATGATTATAGGTGTTATCGCGCTAATTGTTGAAGTTGCTGTACTGGGTATGAGTACCTATGTATTACTGTTTTTAGGCTTATCTTTATTTGCCAGTGGCTTACTAATGAATATAGGCCTACTTGATACGAGTTACACCACCGCGCTTTGGAGCAATATTGTGTTTACTCTTGGTTTTGCTCTCGTGCTTTGGAAACCACTCAAACGCATGCAAGATAAAACCGATACTAAGCCGATACATAGCGATTTTGCTGAGCTTACCTTTGTCGTTAATGCCGATGTTAATGATAAAGGATTAACCACTCATCAGTATTCGGGTATTACATGGCAATTAAAAAGTCATTCTCCTATTGCTGCTGGTAGCACAGTAAAAGTCACCGATAAACAAGTTGGTGTACTTTGGGTAGAGGCAGTATAACTCAGCTAGCGTCAAACTTCATTTAGAGTCAAAACTCTATTTCGTTTTGTAACCGTGTTTGCTATGGTTAGAAGCATTCACGGTTACAAGCAAGGTTGCGAAAATGAACAATAACAGGGCTCTCGTTGTAGAAGGTGGCGCAATGCGTGGTATTTTTGCCACTGGCGTACTGGATTCTTTTATTCAAGCTAATTACCAACCTTTTACTCAATGCTATGGTGTTTCTGCCGGAGCCACTAACATTGCCGCTTATTTGTGTGCGCAATACAAACGTAACCATGCGGTGATCACCGATTACTCTTGCAGACCTGAGTTCATCGACTTTGTTCGTTTTATTAAAGGTGGCCACCTATTTGATTTAGACTGGCTGTGGCAAGAAACCATGCGTGATATTCGCCTTGATCTCGACACTTTCGAAAAACAAGCCAGTGAGTTTTATATTGTCACAACCAATATAAAAACTGGTCAGGCTGAGTATTTAAAAGCAAGTACAACACTTCTTGAAGAGCAATTAAAAGCCTCATGCGCACTACCCATTGCTTATCGAGAATTCCCCGTTATCGATAATTTACAACTCACTGATGGCGGCGTGGCAGATTCGATTCCAATTCGTAAAGCATACGAAATGGGCAATAAAGAAATTACCGTGATTTTATCTCAGCCTCTTGGCTATAAGAAAAAGCCTTCAAAAGCGCCGTGGTTTGTTAAACGTCTTTATAAGAACACCCCGGCATTAGCAGAAGCCACCTTAAGACGTGCAGAAAATTACAATCAAAGTATTGATTTTATTGCCAACCCACCAAGCGATTGTAAAATTAATATTATTGCACCACCACCCGACTTTGCTGTTGGTCGAACAACGAAATCATTTGAAAAACTCAGTGCAGGCTATGAAATGGGCTTAAATGCGGGCTCGCAATTTTTAACTCAAGTCGCCTAAGCTAACGCTTTAAAAATAGGCGCTGTTTTCAAGCGTTTTCGATGCCATTGGCTATACTTTAAAGAGTTACGTTAGCCAAGGATTGACCATGAAACTCTTCCTACCTTTTATCACTGCCTTGAGGGTATTAATACTCTCTTCTTTATGTTTATGTTCATTTTTTAGCAAAGCTATTGAGTGGCCTCAACAAGTAAAAACAAACCAAGGCACACTCATTGTTTACCAGCCACAACCCGAGAAACTAAACGGTAATACTTTAACAGCCCGTGCAGCAATGTCATTTTCGGTTTCAGGTAATAACGCAGTGTTTGGCGTATTTTGGTTTAGAGCTAAATTAGATACTGATCGCGAAAACGATACCGTCATCGTTCGCAATATGACAGTCACCGATGTACGCTGGCCTGAGTCAAAAGATGCTGGAGAACAAAAATTTACTGCTGTCGTTAATGAAGCAATAAAAGCCAGCCAATTCGAAACCTCGCTTTCGCAACTCACCGCCAGCCTTGAAAGTACAGAAGCAGCAGAGCAGAGTTTAACGCAATTAAAGACCGACCCTCCAACGATCATTTTCAAAGAGCAATTGTCGGTACTGCTGAGTTTTGATGGTGAACCTAAGTTTAGTAAAATAGAAAATAGCCAATATGAGCGTGCTTTAAACACCGCCATGACAGTGATTAAAGATAGCAAAAGTAAACTTTGTTATCTCACCGATGGGCAATTTTGGTATCAGGCAAAACAAGCCAAAGGGCCTTATGAATTCACTCAAACGCCACCTACCGAACTTGTAAAAATGCTCCCTAAAGATACTGAAAGCTCAGGTCTTAGTGCGCCACCAGCCATTGTTGTAGCCACTAAACCCACCGAACTTATTGCAACTGATGGCGCAGCTAAATGGAAAAGCTTAACCGGTGGCGAGCTCATGTATGTGTTTAACACTGAAACCCCTTGGCTACGTGAAATGCAAACGAATAACATGTATGTCTTGTTATCTGGGCGTTGGTATCGCGCAAAACAACAAACAGGCCCGTGGACATTTGTACGCGGCGACGAACTACCCGAAAGCTTTGCCAATATTCCACCGGAATCAGATTTAGCTGGCCTCAGAGTTTCGGTTGCAGGAACTGAAGAAGCTGACGAAGCAGTATTAGATGCAAAAGTGCCGCAAACAGCGGCTATCAGCCGTAAAGATACCAGTTTAACTGTGTATTATGATGGCAAACCTAAATTTGAGCGCATCCCAGGTACGCAAGTTTCTTACGCTATTAATACCGATGCACAAGTGCTGCAAATTAAAGGCAAATATTATGCAGTCGATAATGCGGTGTGGTTTAAGGCAAACTCCGCACAAGGGCCTTGGCTTGTTGCTGATAGCATTCCAAAAGACGACATAGCAAAAATTCCTCCAAGCTCACCCGTATACAACGTCTCTTATGTCGATATTTACGAGTCAACTCCTGAGGTGGTGTATGTTGGTTATTACCCAGGTTACATATGGTCATACCCTTATTATGGCGTGCCAGTGTATGGAACGGGTTGGTATTACCCGCCATACTGGGGCGGTGGCTACTACTACCCTCGCCCACCGACTTGGGGTTTTAATATTGGCTATAACAACTGGACAGGTTGGTCGTTTGGCTTGAGCTGGAGCAATGGCTTTTTGAATCTAGGTATGAATTGGCATGTCGGCTGGCCAACAAATTACCGACCTTATCATTGCTGTAATGGCTGGTATGGCGGTGGTTACCGCGGCCCTGTTATTATTAATAATGGCAACATCAATATTGGTAACAAAATTAATGTCGGCCATAAACCAGGTCATTTTAATAAACAGCCAAGACATAACATTTATAAACGCGATCAAAGTAAATCTCGTCTAGCTTCAAAGCAGCAAGTGAAACGCGATTTAAAAACCGCCATCAGCCAACGCGATAAGGCAAACAACGTGTTTGCGGATAAAAATGGAAACGTGCTCAAGCATGATGCCGATAAATGGCAACAACGTGTTGAGGGAAAATGGCAAACATTACCTTCTGATAAACAGCAACAAATCAAAGATCGGGCACAAAACATTGACCGCCAGCAAGTGCAAAATAAATTGCAAAGCATAGATAAAAGTAAAGTGAAACAAGCATTACAGCAGCGTCAGCATATGCAAAACAGGCAGCAAAATCGTATGCAGCAATTAAATCGCGCGAACAGAGCACGTCAGCAAGGTATGCAGCGTCAACAAATGCGCCGCAATACACAAAGACAGATACCAAGGCAAATGCCTAATCGCGGCCATTAATGTAAAAATAGGAACAAAACAAAGCCAACGTGAAAGCTGGCTTTGTTGCCTACAATATAAAGGCTGCATATGGTGACTTTACTAACTAAATGAGGTCTATCAAAAGAAAAACCCATCAAACAATTGCAAAAACTTGCTTAAAACGATTTCTCTATTAGTTTTAATAATAAGTCCCTACAAAAGTTTGCTCGCTCATGTTAAATAACTACACTGTTCGTACGAGATTAGCTGTCTTAGCTTTGTTACCAGTTGCTGTTTTTGTGATCACATCTATTTTCACGATGTCGATGATGTCTAGTATGGTCAAAGGAATTGATAGTTTGTATAGAGACAGAGTACTCCCGTTAGAGCAAATAAAAACAGTATCGGACAATTACGCTGTTAACATTGTTGATTTATTTCATAAATACCGCGCTGATCAAATCTCCAAAGCTGACTTTCTAGCCGCAGTTGAAAACGCAAAGAATGTTGCTGACAATAAATGGAAAAGCTATTTAGCAACAAAACTCACTTCCGAAGAACAACGCTTAGTTAATATTGTTGAAAAGAATCTCTCTGTAGTCGAAAGTGAACTTAGCAGGTTTTTAAACCAAGTTAACAGTAACCAGCTAAAAGCGATCCCTAATGAGGTGTTTGTAAAAGAACTTTACGACGTGTTTGACCCTCTCAGTGAAAGTTATCAAGGTCTGATTAATTTACAGATCAATGAAGCCAACAAATTTAAAAATGCAGCAGATAAAGACTTTTCCCAAGTCACTATCGCAATGACAGCTTCGATAACTATTTTAATTATTATCTTGTTGTTTATCGCCTTTGTTATTTATCGTTCTATTCACAACCCTCTGTTATCGCTGAGCGAAACAATAGGATCAATCTCTGAAAACGCTG
This sequence comes from Pseudoalteromonas sp. PA2MD11, assembly GCF_017808125.1. Lineage (NCBI taxonomy): Bacteria > Pseudomonadati > Pseudomonadota > Gammaproteobacteria > Alteromonadales > Pseudoalteromonadaceae > Pseudoalteromonas > Pseudoalteromonas sp. PA2MD11. The sequence goes on along the minus strand of NZ_JADKNF010000014.1, from coordinate 22,019 downwards.
ATTTACGTCTGCGCGCAAAAACCCATGGTAATGATGAGATAGCTCAGGCAGCAAACCACTTTAACGCTATGATGGAGCGCATTCATGCTCTTGTAAATGATGTAACCAGCGCAACACTTACTCTCTCATCTGCCGCTGAGCAAATGAACTCAATTAGCGACCAAGTTGCCAGCACTGCCACTGAACAGGAACAACAATCGGCAATGATTGCTACTGCTATTACGCAAATGAGCAGTGCTATTGAACAAGTTGCAGCTAATGCGCTTGCGACTTCAGAAAAAGCCACCCACACAGATAAGACAGCGAAGCTTGGCCAACAGTCTGTACAAGAAAATATCGATGCAATTAACCACTTGTCGCATATAGTTAATACCAATACTCAACTTATCAATGAGTTAAATACACAATCAACAGATATCAACCAAGTGGTAATGATGATTCAAGGGGTTGCTGAACAAACCAATTTACTTGCGTTAAATGCGGCCATTGAAGCAGCACGCGCAGGTGAGTCGGGTCGCGGTTTCGCTGTGGTGGCTGATGAAGTAAGGCAACTTGCGCACAACACGCAAAAAGCCACAGCGAGTATTAACGAAATGATCAGTAAACTACAAGCAATGGCGCAGCAAGCAGTGACCGCCATGGGCAATGCCGACGAAAGTGCTAAACAAAGTGTTGAATACGCAGAACGCTCATCACAATTACTGACTGAAATCACTCAAGAAATGGCACTTATTGCCGATATGAACAACGAAGTTTCAGCGGCAACAGATGAGCAAACGACTGTTGCCAACGAATTAAGCTGTAATATTAATGAATTTAGCAGTAGTATTTCATTGGTTAGCGAAAGCTCGCAGCAAAACGCTCAAGCAAGTCAAGAATTAGCTTCATTAGCGTCACGGTTACAGCAGCAGGTCCATGTTTTCAAAGTATGATGAATGGCTAATTACTGTGTGATATTGCAAAATTTTTCTCAAACCAACGTCAAGCCAAACTGTAGGGAGTCAGATGTTAAAAGCATTACTAATTTTCATCATAGCATTGGCTATTTTTGCTGCGGGCTTTATGGCTGGGATATACAGTTTGCCAATTTTAACTGAGCAACCAGCCCCTGAAATCAAGACTCTTGAACAACATCAAACGAGAGCTCTGTTTAGTGCAGAGTTTAAACCTAATCTTAAAGGCTCAGATCGCCTTCATTATGGTGATGGTATGGTGTATCTAACGAATGATGCTATTTCTATGCAAGGCACGTTATCACCAGGGCCTGACTATCAACTTTATCTGTCGCGAAACTTTATTGATAACGAAGCCGATTTTTTAGCACAAAAAGGCACCATGCAGCGTGTTGCAGGGGTACGTTCGTTCAACGGCTTTAAATTAGTTGTGCCACAAGGTATTGATGTCAGCGATTACAATACTGTGATTATTTGGTGTGAAAGTTTTGAGGAATTTATAACTGCAGCACAGTATCAGTAGCTCGATGAATAAAAACAAAGCCGCCTTTGGAGAGGGCGGCTTTAAAGCGGCAGCTATGGGTGTGAGCTGCCTAATCAAGAGTCGCTAATTAAGCTGCATCTTCGGTGTTTTGAATCTCATCGCTGTGGCGAATTAAGTAATCAAATGCACCTAAACTTGCCGTTGCACCACTGCCCATGGCAATAATGATTTGCTTAAACGGCGTTGTTGTTGCATCACCTGCCGCGTAAACACCCGGTAATGATGTTGCACCTTTGCTGTCTATTTCGATTTCGCCAAAGCGAGTCAGTGCTAGTTCTGAATCTTTTAACCATTCAGTGTTTGGCACCAAGCCGATTTGCACAAAGATACCTGCAAGCTCAAGTGATTTTTCATCGCCAGAGATGCGGTCAATATAGCTTAAGCCTGTTACTCGTTTACCATCACCAACAACTTCTGTTGTTTGCGCGTTTTTGATAATCGTAATGTTGTTTAAGCTATTTGCTTTGCGAATAAGTACTTCGTCAGCACGTAAGGTATCAGCAAATTCGAGCACAGTGACATGCTCAACAATGTTTGCAAGGTCGATTGCCGCTTCAATACCTGAGTTACCACCACCGATAACCGCAACCGCTTTACTTTTAAATAACGGGCCATCGCAGTGAGGGCAGTAAGCAACGCCATGACCACGATACTCTTTTTCACCGGGTACATTCATTTCACGCCAGCGTGCACCAGTTGCTAATACCACTGACTTAGCATTTAACACCGCGCCATTTTCTAGCGTGATTTGGTAATTACCTTGTTTAGTAAGCGATGCCGCACGTTGGTTTTGCATCACATCTACGTCGTATTCTTTTACGTGTTCTTCAAGTTGAGCAACTAATTTAGGACCTTCGGTCGCCTTAACTGAAATAAAGTTTTCAATTGCTAACGTGTCTGAAACCTGACCACCAAAACGCTCTGCCACAACACCGGTATTTAAGCCTTTACGCGCCGAATAAATTGCCGCAGAAGCCCCTGCCGGACCACCACCAACAACAAGTACATCGAATAACTCTTTATCGTTCAGTGCTTCGGCTTGGCGTGCAGCCGCTTTGGTATCTACTTTATTTAGAATGTCGGTCAGGTTAACAGCGCCTTGGCTGAATAACTCTCCATTTAAGTACACAGCCGGTACTGCTAACACATTACGCTCGTTCACTTCGTCTTGGAACAAGGCGCCATCAATCATCGTAGCCGTAATATTTTCATTGTGTGCCGCCATCAAGTTAAGTGCTTGCACTACTTGCGGACATGTTTGACAACTTAATGAAATATATACTTCAAAGTTGAGTGGCCCAGGCAATGATTTAATTTGTTCAATTTCAGTCTCTGATGCCTTGCTTGGATGACCACCAGTGTGAAGAAGTGCAAGGATCAAGCTTGTGAATTCGTGGCCCATAGGCACACCCGCAAATGTGATTTGCGTATTGTTAATAGGTGAAGACACCACCATAGACGGACGACGTACATCTTGGTTAGGGTTATCTCGCACCGAGAATTTGTCGCTTAACGATGCTAAATCGTTCGCTAAGTTTTTAAGTTCTGTTGATTTATTGCTGTCATCCAAGGCGATAAGCAGCTCAACAGGGCTGGTAATAGAAGCAAAGTGACTTGTTAATTGGTTTTTGATATTCGTATCTAACATGGCTTAGCCCTTGAGTTCAGAATAAATAATCTAGAAAAATTTTAAATATAACTGCCCACCACCCGCTAATGTGCTTAATATGAGTTGTGATGGGCAATTAGGGTTGCATTAAACGATAGCAAAGCAAAGCTTTGCTATCGTTTAATGCAGTGGCAAATTAGATTTTGCCAACTAGGTCTAGTGAAGGAGCAAGTGTCTCTTCACCTGGCTGCCATGATGCAGGACATACTTCACCGTCGTGGTTAGCAATGTACTGTGCAGCTTGTACTTTACGTACTAACTCTTTCGCGCTACGGCCGATACCTAAGTCGTGAGTTTCGATTACTTTGATTTCGCCTTCTGGGTTCATTACGAATGTACCGCGAAGAGCAAGACCTTCGTCTTCAATCATCACACCGAAGTTACGTGTAATACGACCTGTAGGGTCACCAATCATTGGGAATTTAATTTTACCAATTGTGTCAGACGTATCGTGCCATGCTTTGTGAGTGAAGTGCGTGTCAGTTGATACTGAGTAAACTTCAACACCCATTTCTTGAAGCTGCTCGTAGTAATCAGCAACATCACCAAGTTCTGTAGGACATACGAAAGTAAAGTCAGCTGGGTAGAAGAAGAAGATTGACCACTTACCTAGCACGTCTTTTTCTGTTAGTTCTACAAAGTCACCGTTGTGGTAAGCTGTTGCATTGAATGGTTGTAGTTTTGTGTTAATTAATGAAGTGCTCATAATATTCCTCATTGATGTATTTAAAAAGTTTAATTAACGCAGCCTTGCGTCTGCTTGATTAATACAATAGAGGCCTGAGCGATTAAAATAAAATTGATTGTTTAGATTAAATTGATTTGTTTTTTGGATTGAAAAGTTGGAAATAGCAAAAACTAAAAAGCCCTCAATCACTTACGCAATCAAGGGCCTTCACTTCAGGGAATAAAATTACTTACTAAAACCGTATAAACTCTTTGGTTTTATGTAGTTAGGCTCAATTCCTTGCTCTTTTGCAGCTGCTAACATCACTTGTTCAATCCAACCTGCATCCATAATGTTCATATAGTTGCCATCTGGGTCAAAGTTAATATTAGCTCCCATTACTATCATAAAGGTATCGGTCACTTCAGTGTTGTCTGCTGGGACTTGAAATTGATGAATCGAACCGCCTGGCTCAAATAAATAGCTACCCGCTACTTGTAAATCGTCAGGGTACTCAGTGTAGTGCCAGCTGCCCGCCATGGTATATAAATGCACAACACCAGTGTGAAAGTGCTTTGGCAAAACTGTACCCGGTTCAAATAAAACGCGTAAAACCCATACCCCATTCTCAGAATCCAGCATGAGTGGATAAATGTGCACGCCTGGTAAAGCGTTTTTAATTAGCTTTTCATCATTGGTATGAATAGTGAGTAAAAAGTCTTGATGATTAATAATATCTGGTAATGCCATGTGTGCCCTCTTTAATGCGTGTTAGTAAATCAGCGTATTGTTGACGTTAATACATTGTTAAACTTTAATGACCTGTATTACTTTACTTTGCACGCAATTTTTTTTACTTTTTACGCCAGAGTACAAAAAAGAGCATACTATGCCCCGATTAACACAAGCACCTGATCTAATTAGAGTATCTGCTCTACATGGCTATATTGAGCTGATCGAAAGCAAATTGGTGAACCCTGATATACTTTTATCACACGTTGGTTTAGACAGAAAACAACTACAAGATGCCAATAGCTTTGTGCAGTATCAGCAACTCATTCAACTGTTAGAGACCACGGCGAAAGAACTAAACCTGCCCTATTTTGGGTTAGAATTAGGGCGTTAGCAAAGCTTGAACATTTTGGGCTCTGTTGGTTATTTGGTGGGTAATTGCGACACCCTTGAATTGGCACTTAAAAATTTAACTAAGTATTATCACATTCATCAAAGTAGCGCTGATTTACTCCTTGAAGTAGACCAAAACTATGTAAAACTATCATTTTTAGTTCGTAGTAGCTTAAAAGTGAGTGTCTATCATGGCGCTGATCTAGCCCTGAGTGTTGGGGTTAATTTATTAAAGAAACTAACCGATGATCAAATAAAACTGCACCGTTTGGAACTTCCCCATAGTTGTAATGAAAATCCGAGTGTTTATCGCCAAGCATTAGGTCAAGTTCCTGTGTTTAATTGTGCACACACAGCAGTCGTGTTTGAAAAAAAATACCTTAAACTCGCTATTAAGAACTCAGATAAGCAGTTGTTTTCTATACTCAGCCAACAGCTTGGGCTGATTCAAAACACCAAACGTGAAAATATCTCAGATCATGTTGAAGTGATGATCAAGCAGTACTTACTACACGAGGAGTTTGGGGTAAACCTTGTAGCCGAAAAGTTATCGATGAGTACCCGTAGCTTACAGCGCCACTTAACAAAGCATGGCACAACGTTTCGTGAATTAGTCGATGATGTACGCTGTCATTTGGCACATCAATATTTAATTGAATCTAGCCTCACTTTATCAAACATATCAGATATCTTGAGCTTTTCTAATTACAGCGAATTTACTAGATCTTTTAAACGTTGGTATGGTATTCCACCTAGAGATTACCGGAAGCTTCATTCCCATTAATGGCGTAAAAAGTCAAAAATAAGTCGTTTAAAGCTAAGTTTAATGTTAATAAATTGTATATATTCATTAGTCAAACAAGCTAAGGAATAACCATGAATACACATGATAACCTCACGCAATTAATTGAGCATAGTTGTAAGACTTATGCTGACTTTCCTGCCTACACAAGTGTTGGAAGAACATTCACTTTTTCTCAAGTAGAACAACAATCTCGCTATTTAGCCCAGTGGTTTCAACAGCAAAGTGGTCTTGTTGCAGGAGACAGAATTGCTATTCAACTACCTAATATTGTTGATTACCCTATCGTAACTTATGCAGCATTTCGTGCAGGATTAATCGTAGTCAATACCAACCCGCTTTATACTGCCCGTGAAATGCTACACCAGTTTAATGATGCAGATGTAAAAGCCATTGTTATTCTTGATGCCCTTAGCGAAAAATTAGCAACAATTATTAATGATACATCCATTAAAACCGTTATTGTTGCAGCCGCTTTAGCTGAGCCAGCATTACTAGAGAATCAATTTTCGTTAAACGAACTCATTCGCCAAGGTGAAAGACTTGCCCCTCTTGACGATCATCAAGCAAGTCGTGACGATATTGCTGTTTTACAATACACCGGCGGTACCACAGGAGTTGCCAAAGCAGCGATGCTTAGTCATGGCAACATCTTAGCTAATGCCGAGCAAATGATTGAGCGCTTTGACAACATTTTAACGCCTGGTCAAGAAACCGGTATTTGCCCGCTTCCGCTTTATCATATATACGCCTTTACGGTGAACATGGTTAGCTTATTTGCCATGGGGCAATTTAATGTACTTATTCCAAACCCTCGTGATTTAGATGCCTTAGTTAAACAAATCGAACCTTTTGATATTAATTACTTTTCAGGGATTAACACCTTGTTTATTGGTCTGTGTATGCACCCAAGGTTCAAGACGCTAAATTTTTCAAACTTGAAAATGACTCTATCAGGCGGTGCAGCCCTAACACATGCAGCGGCTGATGCATGGATGAACACCACAGGTTGCACAATCACAGAAGGCTATGGTTTATCAGAAACCTCACCTGTTGCGACGTTAAACGATTTTCAAAATGAAGAAATAGGCAGCATTGGTCGCCCACTATCAAACACCACCGTGGAAATTTGGGATGAAAACGATGAGCCCGTTGCAGACGGTGAGTCTGGCGAGATAGTTGTTAAAGGCCCGCAAGTAATGATGGGCTACTGGCAACGCCAAGATGAAACCGATAAATGCATGAAACGTGGTTTTTTCAAAACCGGTGATGTGGGTCTGAAGCTACCAAGTGGTAATTACAAAATTGTAGACCGTTTAAAAGACATGATTATTGTCTCTGGTTTTAACGTGTACCCTAACGAAGTTGAAAACGTACTGTGTCAGCATCCTGCTATCTGTGAAGCCGCCGTGATTGGTGCTAAAGATGAAAAAACCGGTGAGCGTGTGTGTGCTTACATCACCTTAAAAGAGCAGATTGATGAGCAACAAGTAACAGACTATTGCCGCGAAAACTTAAGTGCTTATAAGGTGCCTAAATCAATCATTTTTATGGAACAACTACCTAAATCGACAGTTGGCAAAATTCTACGTAGAGAGTTGCGTCAGCAATAAAGCGATCGTTTTAGCCGCATAACTGGTATAAAATAGTTAAAAGATTTAAGCGGTTTAAAGGTCATTATGGAAAAGTTTATTAATCACATTCAACTCGGTTACTTAGGTTTACTGCCTTTTTTAGGCTGTGTAGGCTGGCCACTTATAGCAGGTAGTAATGCTGTTAACTTAGACTTTTTCACTTTTTATAGCATCGCTATTTTGGCGTTTATGACTGGTAATTTATGGCATGCAGGCCAGCAAACGCATGCTGATGCCATTAAAGCAATTATTCCTATCTTACCGATTGGTTTTTTAAGCTTTTTACCGTCAAGCTGGATACTGGCTTGGCTTGCTGCGAGCTTTTGGCTCGTGCTGTTGTTTGAGAAAAGCACACCGCAGTGGCAAACCTATCACGTTGATTATCAAAAAATGCGATTCGTTTTAACCTCGGTTGTGTTTGTATGCCACATATTTGTAATTGGCATGAGTATCTATCCTGAGTAGCCCTTTTCTTGCGTTTGCGGTAACATCCGCGGCTCAGTTTTTTAAGGACTTGCTATGATAGATCAACTGCGCGCTAAACTAGATCACCTAGGTGAAAATTACGTAGAAAAAAACGCTCACTTTAAAGTAAAAGTGATCCCCTTTTTTTGTGCGATTCACATCAAAAAAGATCATAAAAACCAAGGCAATTTAAAGCTATATTCAAATCAGTTGATTGAAATATTTTTAGCAACCATGTTTTTATTATTCGGCTTAATGCTTTTTGATACAGATGCAGGCTTTACCCATGGCCCTATTCATATCGTTATTGCTGTTTTAATTAGTTTCAATCTAATTTTTAAGCAAATAGCCATAGAAGGCCTTAAAACTCGCTTAGCCCTTTGCCCTAAAATTTCAGTTGAAATAGCGCCAGAACAAGGCAAATAACCCCATGTATTTAGACCCTAGTTGGCGCATATTAACGGTAGGCGATGGTGATTTATCATTTTCACACTCTGTTGCTTGTTATATAAAACCAGCCAAGCTTGTTGCTTCAACTTATGATGATGCAAACACCATAGAACAAAAATATGCCGACAATGCACTTAGCGCCTTGCAACAACTTAATATTGAAACACTCACTGAGTTTGATGTAACAAGGCCAGACTCATGGCAGCGCTTAGATGGCGCTTGTTTCGATGTGGTTATTTTTCAATTTCCACTGATACCTGCATTTAAAGGTGAGGCCGCATTTAAAGCACACACCCAACAAGGTGGTATGAATGTATTAAACCGTGCTTTGTTGCATCGCTACCTAGACTACGCTAGCCAGTTTGCATTAGATAAAAACGGCCCGATGTTATGTTACATCACCTCTAAAGATGTAAAACCTTACCGCGAATGGAATATTGAGGGCAGCTTAAATCAAGGGCTTAATTGCCAATACCTTGGCCAAATGCCATTCGATATTAGCGTGTTTTCGGGCTATAGAATTCGCAATGTTGATCGCGATAAACACGTTAAAGATACTAGCGGCATTACCTATGTATTTAGCGAAAAAACTAACAATGAAATTACCCCTAAGCTTAGTTTTCCTGCTTATTTAGGTGAAAAATACTGTGCATTATGCCGCGTTGGCCCTTATATGGCCCAAGAAGATGAAGACAAACATTTGTTAAGCAAAAAACATAAACAAATGGAAAAATTTGAACAGAATTGGCAAGCATGGCTTGTACAAAACAGCGAGGAGTAACCATGAACTTTGTGATTGTAGGTACCAATTTTATAAGCGATACACTACTGAGTGCAGCCAAACAAATTGAACAATTCTCCTTATACGGCGTATGCTCTCGAGAGCAGCAAACCGGTGAGTCTTTCCTTGCAAAACATGACATTAAAAACGCAAAAGTATTTACCAACATCGAACAAGTATGCCAAGACTCATTAGTCGATGCCGTCTACATTGCTGCACCAAATAGCTTACACAAAGACTATGCTGTAATGTGTTTAAAAGCCGGTAAACATGTTTTAGGTGAAAAGCCTTCGGCTGCTAATAGCAAAGAGCTTGAAGCCATCGTTCAGGCGGCCAAAACCCATCAACGCTTATATATGGAAGCAATGATGACCACGCATTTACCAAACTTTGCACGCTTAAAAAATGCCATGGCAAAGATTGGCACGCCACGCAAATATATTGGCCAATATAGTCAGTACTCATCGCGTTACGATAAATATAAAAACGGCGAACGCCCAAATACCTTCTTGCCAGAATTTGCTAACGGTGCATTAGTCGATTTAGGTATTTATCCGCTGTATATTTTACTCGCATTATGGGGCGCGCCTCAGAGTGTAAAAGCCAGTGGTGTGTTACTTGAAACTGGTGTTGATGGCGCTGGCGATGTGCTTTTGAATTACGCTGATAAGCAAGCGGTGATCAGCTATTCGAAAATCTCGCAAGGCGATAATTTTACTGAAATTCAAGGTGAGAAAGGCCGAATACGTATTGAAGCGGTGTCATTATTAAAGCGCATGCAATTTATTGGTAACGATGGCACGGTTGAAGAACTGTCTGAGCCATTTGATGATCACTTTATGCGCCATGAGGTCAGCCACTTTATTCAAGCTGCGAATGCAGGACAAATTGAGTCATCTGTTAATACTCATACACTGTCAAAACAAGTTATGGCTGTACTTGATGAAGCACGAAATCAGCTTGGCGTTGTGTATCCAGCAGACCAATAAATGCATTACTCAAGGGTGGTTGACTCTGCCCTTTTCATTTTCAATATAAGCTTAAATGACCACCTCTAAATAACTTACCCGTAATTTTTATTGAAACAAAAATTTTGTACTATGGTTAATAGTACTTACTTTCAATATGAAGGGTAACACTTTGACTATACGCTTTTTACTCAGAACCGTTTTCGCAGCAACCATTGCCCTTGCAGCATGCCTACTCCTCATTATTTTATTTTTACAATCAGGCCAAGATGAGAGTATGGAGTCGGCTCAACAGCGTTATGAGCTAAGCCATCTTGCTCAGTTTTCATCTTCAAATTCGATTCGCCTTACTGAGCTTGCTCGTCAACATGTCGTAACCTTAGATCCTCGCTATGAAGTTGAATACCATCATCTTGTTGACCAAATTCAAGGAAAAGCAGCTTGGCTCAATGGTCAGAAAAAAAACTATGTGCAGCGCTTAAAAGCCTTTAATGTCGCTACCGATGATTTGGCTTTATTACAAAAATCCAACGACTTATCACTCAAACTAGTCGAAACAGAAGAAAAAGCATTTAGCTTAGTCAGTGATTTACTTGGTCGAGATACTAACAACTTAACCGTCAGCGAGCATAAAAGATGGGTGCAAGCTATTACGCTTGTAACCAACGATGCTTACATGGCCGAAGTTGAGAAAATTCAGCAGCCTGTACAGGCCTTTTTAAATTCAATTGAGGAAAAAAGTGCAGCAGAGGTAAAAAATAATCATGACCGTGTGGTAACTTTAAGCCTAGTTAGCACCGCTTTAGTTCTAACCATCATTGCTACCTTGATTGTGTGTTATTGGCAATTAGAGAAAAAAGTAATTAAAGCAACTCATGCTTTAATTAATGAGGCCAAGCGTATCTCTGAAGGAGATCTCTCTCGCTATATTGACCATAAAGCTGATGATGAAATAGGCCAACTTGCGGTCAGCTTCAACATTATGGTTGATAAGCTCTCCCAGCTTCTAAAAGAAATACATAATCAATCAGAGCAAGCACAAGTGGCGGCGAAAAGTTTAGATGAAATATCACAGCAAGCTAAAACACTCAATGATATTCAAAGCCAAGCTATTGAGGTAATTTCAAGCTCAGTCTATGAAAACTCAACGGCCGTAAAAGAGGTTTCTCAAAACTGTGCAGAAGCGGCAAGCAGTGCCACCGCTGCTAATCAAAAAACCAAAGAAGGCCTACAGGTTGTCCAACAAGGGGTAAGCTCTGTTGAGTCAGTGGCCGACACCTTAACCAAATCGCTAACAGATCTTAATCAGCTGGAAGCCTCAGTAAATGAAGTCACTGCTATTTTAAGTGTAATAAGTAACATTGCCGAACAAACTAATTTACTAGCACTGAATGCTGCAATCGAAGCCGCAAGAGCGGGTGAACAAGGCAGAGGATTTGCAGTGGTTGCTGATGAAGTAAGAACATTGGCTAGCCGCACACAGAGCTCAACCCTTGAGATCCAAGATAAAATTGACTCATTACAATCTGCAACCAATGCAGTAACGCAAAGGATCCGTTCAAGCGATGCGCAAATTAAAGAGGCGGTGCTCAATTCAGAAAAAGTAGGCCATATGCTTGATGAAATTAGCCTTCAAGCAAAAGCGATTTCTGATGCCAATATGACCATAGCTTCTGCATCTGAGCAGCAATCTCAAGTGACCGAAGAAATAGCCCAGCGTTTAAACGAAGTCCAAGATACAAGTCGTCAGTCGCAGCAACAAACACAAAGTATTTCAGATTCTTCAAGCAAACTGGCTAACTTAGCAAATAACTTAAACGGGCAGATTAACCGCTTTAAATTGAGCTAGTCGCTGGTTCTGCTCAGCGACTAGCGATTAGTTTATTTAAAACCGGTAAGTAACAGATGCACCGATTGTTTGTGGGTTTACAACTGCAACGTAGCCTTGTGGGTAACGGCCACTAGTAGGCTCTTTTGAAGTATACGCCTCTTCATCTAAGGCGTTGTTGATGAAAGCACTGATCAGCCACTGTTCGGTATCGTAGCTCATCGATAAACGCGTAATGGTGTAATCACCTGCAACGCGCTCTTCAGTGTTGGTTAAATCGCCATAAAACAGGCCACGCAAACCATCATGCCGACCTTTGAACAAGCAGGACAAAGTTAAGCACTCTTTTTATTGGTATCAAAGCAATTTGATACCCATAATTTTGCTTTATCGAAAATCTGTGTCCGTTTAACGAAAAACATTTCTTCTCCCTCAAAACATCAGTAGAATCGCCGCAAACTTGAACTATTAACTTTCATAAGGACAGTGATGCAGCGCACCATTCCACCGTTTTTTATTGCTGTTATTTGCGTGCTTCTTGCAATGGTTACCATTCAATCTGGTGCCTCTGTTGCAAAGCAATTATTCCCTTTAATAGGCCCTGAAGGTACCACAGCACTTCGATTAGGTTTTTCAGCTGCTATTTTGTGCCTGGTTTTTAAGCCTTGGCGAGCTTTTCCACCGATAGGGCAACGCATGCCGATCATCGTTTATGGACTGAGTTTAGGTGGCATGAATATCCTGTTCTATTACGCGATTGAGCGCATCCCTTTAGGCATTGGTGTTGCTCTGGAGTTTACTGGCCCCCTTGCTGTTGCCCTACTTTCATCTCGTAAAAAGCGCGATCTGTTTTGGGTAGCCTGCGCCATTGTTGGCATTATTTTATTGCTACCTGACATGAAAGGCGAAGACAGCCTCGATCCTGTGGGCGTGATCTTAGCCCTTGCAGCAGGTGCATGTTGGGCGTTTTATATATTGTTTGGCAAAAAAACTGGAAACCAAGGCTCTGGCGGGATGACTGTAGCCATGGGGATGAGCGTCGCCGCGATTGTGCTTGTGCCTTACGGCGCCGTTTCGCAAGGCGCTGCATTATTGAGTTGGGAAGTATTACCACTTGGTATTTTAGTGGCTATTATGTCTAGCGCACTACCCTATACGTTAGAAATGGTGGCACTTCGCAATATGCCCGCCCAAGGCTTTAGCATCATGATGAGTTTAGAGCCTGCGATCGCAGCATTGGCTGGTTTTATAATCCTCTCTGAATTTTTAAGTGTATGGCAATGGCTGGCCATTTTATTAGTGATTACCGCTTCGGTTGGCAGTTCGATGTCAACCCAACAAAACGACAAATAAACTCTCCACCTATCTTTATTTAAAGGCGCATAATGCGCCTTTTTCATTTTATTTAATCCACAAGTTTAAATTTAACTTACAAGCCATTTAAAATTGTTAATAATGAAACTTATTTGTATAATGCAAACCATTATCATTACCATACAAATAACGGAACTAGAATGCTTATCGTAAGAAAAACAAAGATAGCTGCAGCCATAGCAAGCTTTTTAACCCTATCATTATGTGCGCAAACAGCTTTAGCTGATGACGCTGACATTGAAAAAATTGTTGTAAAAGGGCAAAAAATAGACCGAACCTTACAAGAAACACCAGCAAGTGTTGCCGTGATAACGAGTCAAACAGTAGAGCGTGAAAACTTAAATGATTTTTACGATGTATTAGCGCGAACACCTAATACATCAGGCACCGATGGTGCTGGGTTTAATATTCGTGGAATCGATGCATTTAATGTCACTGGCGGCGGCTCTGGTGGGCTAGCAAGTGTCTATATTGATGGTGCCCCTGTGCCTTATCGAATGATGCAACAAGGCGGCTTCTCAACATGGGATATTAGCCAAGTCGAGATATTACGAGGTCCGCAATCAACTTTGCAAGGGCGTAATTCTTTAGCAGGCGCAGTGGTAATGAAAACTCGTGATGCTATGCATGAATTTGATTTTAAAGGTCGCTTAGGGGTTGGCGAGTATGGTACACAAGAGGCCGCTGTTGCTTTTGGTGGCAGCTTAATTGAAGACGAGTTAGCATTTCGTGTTAGCGGTGAAAAACGTGACTTTGATGGCTACAATACTAATGTTGCAACAGGCAAAGAATCTGACTTTGATAACAACGAATTTTATCGTGCGAAGCTGCGTTATACCCCCTCTGCATTACCTGAATTTGAAGCACAGTTTAGTTTTATGCACAGCGAAAATGACAAAGGTATCGACTGGGTTATGGTTGAAAGTGGTCATCAAGACTACCCTATTAATGATATCTACAAAGACAGGTACGTATACTTAGATTCGCCGACTTATGAATGGACAGATACTGACTTATACATTTTAAACCTTGATTACGATCTTAATGATCAATGGTCATTTGCATCTATCACTACTTACTCTGACGCTGCCTATGGTTATGAGTGGGATGGTGATGCGAGTATGAATCCACCAAAATCGACTCTAACAGATGTAAGAAAAGACGAAACAAAAACACAAGAGCTACGATTTACTTATGATGGCGTTAAACTTTCTGGTTTGATTGGCTTCTATTATTCAGATCTTGATGTTTTTGATAGTAGTGGTGGTGAGCGAGGCATTACATTTGCAGATTTAGGTGTGCGTTCATTATTAACTGCACCGGCTGAATTCGGTGGTCTAGGTTTACCTGCAGCATTAGCTGATCAAGTACTGCAATTTTATGCCGAAGCAGATCCTGTTTTTATTGGCCAAAACTCTGATTACATTCAAAAAGTAAAAACTAAAGCATTGTTTGCTGATTTTACTTATGAAGTTAACGACAACTGGGATATATTTGCCGGACTTCGTTACGACAAAGAAGAGCAAGCCAACGGTACAATTGCAGACATCTATATCACAGAGCAAACTCAAGCTGTACTGCCAAACCCAGAAGACTTCGCAACCAACCCTATGCTTGCCCAATTGGTAGCCGGTATTAACCAGCAGCTTTTCGCAATGGCAGATGGCGCATCAGGGGATGAGCCTGTAGAGGATGCTGATTTTGACTCATGGCTACCAAAGCTAGGGGCAACATACCGCTTCAATCAAGATATTTCTACAAGCTTCACAGTACAAAAAGGCTATCGCTCAGGCGGTGTCGGCACCAATGTAGCAAAAGCGACACCATTTACTTTTGATCCTGAGTATACATGGAATTATGAACTTGCATTTCGCTCAGTCTGGTTAGATGAAAAGTTAGTAGTCAACGCCAATATTTTCTACCTTGATTGGACCGACCAACAAATTGCGGTTTATCTATCAGGTAATCAATACGATAGAGAAACTCGCAATGTCGGTAAATCACACGTTCAAGGCTTTGAAACAGAAATTAGTTATGAACTTACAAATAACCTTAACTTTTATGGTGGGTTAGGTTATTCAAAAACCAAAATTGATGAGTTTGTTACTGACGTCAATGGCTCAGACGAAGATTACCAAGGCCGTCCTTTCGCTGGGGCACCAGAGTGGACTGCACTTGTTGGCTTAGATTACTTTAACGAACAAGGTTTCGTTGCAAATATCAATGCAAGCTATACAGGAAGCTCACAACGCTTGTCGATTCCCAAAGAAACAAGTGACAGCATTTTTATTGATCCACGAAATGAAGCCTACTGGTTAGTAAATACGCGAGTTGGTTATCAATGGGATAATTATGGCGTTTATGCACTAATCGAGAATCTACTTGATGAACAATACGTTGCACTTGAACCAGCTGGTTTTAACAATCAAACATTAAGCTCACCAAGAACCGCGAGTATTCGTTTCGAAGTAAACTTTTAATAAAATGCGGCGGCTAAGGCCGCCTTTTTGAGGGGCATAAAAATGACTAAAAACCACACCTTCTCTGCAACTAAGCGGCGCCATTTTATGGCTTGTTTACTTGCCTTGCTGACTGCGATTGTAATGATCCCAGGAATGACAACATACCTTCCATTTGCGATTGAAGAACAAATACTTATTCCAATAATGTTGTTTCCTTTAATTTGGACAACCTTGTTTATCTATGCCTATATGGCTGAAAAAGCGTGGCACCCTTTTGCATTGATGTTATTTATCTTGATAAGTCATGGTGGTCTGAGCTACTTAGCATTGACTGGGGGGCAGTCATGAAATCAATCAGCTTGAAAAAACTTTTCTTAATGCATAGCTGGGTCGGTATAGTGACTGCCATCTTGCTGTTTATTGTTTGCTTCACTGGTGCGTTAGCAGTGTTAAGCCGCCCAGAACTAAAGATTTGGGCAAATCCAGAGCTACATCAACTCAGTACACTTCCAAGCGAAAAAATCACAGATATAATAAATACATACCATAAAACTGTACCGAAAGAGTTTGGCGAAAATATTCATGTGTATTTACCAACGGGGCACAATACACATTTACTAACCGTATTGTTTGAATCACACCATGGAGATGAAAACTACAGCGAAGAGGCTGCTTATGCTTATCAGTTTGATCCGCGTAATTATCAATTAGTGAATGAATACTATGGGGCAACGAGTTACTTTTACGAACACAGAAAAACAGATGCCCCATCATTTATCGGGCATTTTCATGCAGACCTACATTTAGGTAGGCCTATAGGCTTAATTTTAACCGGATTCTTAGGGTTAACGTTGCTTGTTTCTACAGTGACTGGTTTATTTATACATCGACAACTTTTTAAGGAGCTATTCACATTTAGGCGCAAAAAACCGCTTGATGTCATTATTAACGATGGCCATAAAATTATGGGGATTTGGGGCAGCTTATTCCATGCAGTCATTGGTTTTACAGGTGCTTTTTTAGGGCTTGCTACCGTTATTTTGCTACCCGCAGCGGCATTTGTTAGCTTTGGCGGCGATCAAGAGAAATTGATTGAAAAGTTCACCGCCATTCCAGAACCCATTATCAGCGAACAATTTCAAGCCACAGATATAAATGCTATTTTGCTAGATGCACAAGTACGCTACCCAAAAGCAAGGATAATTGATCTCACTATAATGGCGCATAATGATGCAAATGCAGAAGTCTACATGCGACTAATTGGTGGTGAGCAAGTGGCTTCACAATTGTTGAAATACCATGGCTCTGGTGAATTTGTAAAATCAATGAGCAGTTTTGGCGATATACCAGGGGCATCAATTAAAGTACTAGAGTTATTGTTTCCGCTTCATTTTGGTAATTTTGCAGGCGTGTTTGTTAAATTAGTTTGGGTATTGCTAGGGCTGAGCACTGCGTTGTTACCGCTCTCAGGTATGATGATGTGGCTTGCCAAACGCAGCCGGGGCAATAACCCCACACTCAGTAAACAAGCGTATCAGCGCTGGAACAGAGTTATCATTGGTACTTGCGGTGGCCTTGTATTAGCGTGTGCTATTTTATTCCCTGCTCAAATACTATTAAATAACCTGGTCGATAGTACCTTGCATAACAAGGTATTTGCTCCATTATTCTTTTATAGCTGGTTAGTATGGTCTTTATTGGCTCTATTACCGTTGAACTATCAGCGTTTTTTACAAATCACGCTTATTGTCATTGGTGTAGCATGTTCGGCCATCTTACCTCTTAATCTAATACTTTCATCCAGTCACGCTTTTAGCGCAGCTAACCTGTTAGTGAGTGTCGTTGATATGAGCTTTTTTGTAATCGGCGTTACCGTGTTATATGGCGCTTTTTGTAAAGTGAATATTCAAGATATCTCTAAAACGAAAAAGTTAGAACAGGAGTTAACAGTATGAACTTACTTCTCCTTATTGCCGCAATAATATTACTTTTAGGTAGTAATTTACTGCTTAGAAGCACAATAAGAACCTATAACCTCTTATCACCGTGTTTACTAATTATTGCAACAATATTACTAACACTCATTTATGGTGTAGTTGCAGGTGTTTTCATCGCCATTGCAAGCTTCCTCCTGACAGGCCTATTAACTGCACTATGCCTTGGAAAGGCACAGTAAGTTTTAGTGAAGGCTGCGTAATAGCAGCCCTCACCCACCTTCCCAAAAAACGCAAAAATACCGCAAATAAATAATGATAATAGTTATCACTTGTGATGCATTTTGCAAAGTTATTGTATTACAAATAAAACTATTATTTTAATTCGTATCGTAAGCAAAATGCCGTATTGAATACCAATTAAAATAATAAAAATCATAACCCCTTGGAGATCATAATGAAGTTCACCCAGTTGCCTGTAGCCGCAGCCATCGCTTATACACTTTACCCTCAAATCAGCTATGCAGAGCAAATAACTGAAACAGAAGCCAATGTCGAAAAAATCGAAATTGTTGGCATACGTCAGAACCGTATTAGTTAAGGCGCGACAGGTTTAGCACTCGAAATTGATGAAACGCCGCAATCAATTAGTGTGATCTCTGCTGAGCAATTAAAAAATTACTCTGCTTTTAACGTCAATGATGCTCTACGCTTAGCACCTGGTATCAATGTTGAAGAATGGGAAACTAACCGTACTAACTATACATCACGTGGTTTTGAAATTAAGAATACACAAATCGATGGTGTTGGCTTACCGAATGACTGGGGTATTGTCACTGGCGCAATGGAAGCGAACGGCTATGAAAAAATTGAAGTTATTCGTGGTGCTAATGGCTTACTT
Organism: Pseudoalteromonas sp. PA2MD11; assembly: GCF_017808125.1. Lineage (NCBI taxonomy): Bacteria > Pseudomonadati > Pseudomonadota > Gammaproteobacteria > Alteromonadales > Pseudoalteromonadaceae > Pseudoalteromonas > Pseudoalteromonas sp. PA2MD11. The sequence goes on along the minus strand of NZ_JADKNF010000014.1, from coordinate 3,462 downwards.
ACTGGTGTAGGTAATGCTTCGGGTACGCTTAACTATGTGCGCAAACGCCCTAAAAACGAAAACGGCGGCGAAATCGGTGTCTCTGTTGGCTCTTGGGATTTTAAACGTTTACAAGCTGACTATTCACTATTATTAACCGAATCAGGTAGTTGGGCTGCACGCTTTGTGGCTGCCGCTGAAGATAAAGAGTCATATCTCGATGGACTTGAGAACAACCGAGCGTTTTTCTCTGCGGTAGTAGATGGTCAGCTTACAGATAACTCAACGGTTACTGTGGGATATTCATATCAAGATGCAGACACCGATGGCAATACTTGGGGCGACCTTGTTTATAACTACACAGATGGCACACAAGCTAAATGGGACGAAAGCGACACAACCACCCAAGAATGGACAATGTGGGACACCATTAACACCTCTGCATTTGTTGAATACAACTATGTCTTTGCATACGCGTGGCAACTTCAAGCGAGCTACAACTTCCGTGGTTTTGAAGAGCAAGACAAACTATTTTATGCCAGTGGCAGCATTGATAAAGACACCAATCTTGGCCTAAGTGGTTGGCCGGGTCGTTACGACAGTGAAGTAGATGCTGATTTATTTGAAATCAAAGCATTTGGTGCCTTTGAATTGTTTGGTAAAGAGCACCAAGCAAGCTTTGGTGTAAGCCATGCAAAAAGTGATGATGTGATGTATCAACACCCGTTTAATTTTGACAATACACCGGCTTATGGACCAACGCCTGCGTTTCCGTACGATTTAGATGCGATTCCAGAACCGGATTGGTTAACACCGGTTCTTTATTCGGATATTGAACAAAAGCTAACCCGTTACTTTGGCTCTGCTCAGTTAAATATTACTGATAAATTATTTACCGTGGTTGGTTTTAACGCTATTGAATTTGAACGCTCAGGCATGAATGCCGGTGCATCTATCGATAATGACGAGAGCGAAACAAGCCCATATATCGGCTTTACCTATAAGTTAAACGATGATTTAAACTTATATGCTAGTTACTCAGATATTTATCAGCCGCAAGAGCAAGCTGATTACAACGGCCAATACTTAGCACCTACCAAAGGCACTAACTTTGAAACCGGTGTTAAGGCTTCTTGGTTTGATGATGCTCTAGTGACAACATTTGCCTATTTTACTGCTGAGCAAGATAACTTTGCGCAATATGCGGGCCTGACTGAAGATGGTATTTATTACTATGAAGGCGTGTCTATTGAGTCAGAAGGCTATGAATTTGAAGTGATAGGTAAAATCACCGACGCTATGAATATCGTCGCATCTTATACGCATATTGATGTTACAGATGAAAATGGTGCCGACACCAATAAATGGGCACCTCGTGATGTTGTCGGTGTAACAGTGGATTATGCACTAACAGATGCAGTGGTGGTTGGTTTAAATGGCCGTTGGCAATCTAAAATTGAAAGCACTGATTACAATGTTAAGCAAGGTAGTTACGCGCTGCTAAACGCCTTCGCGCGTTGGAATATTAATGACCAAGTTGCAGTACAGGCAAACGTTAATAATATTACTGATGAGCAGTACATCAATAGCTTACAAACTGTAGGTTATTATGGCGCACCAACAAACGGTAGCCTCACCCTGACTTATAAGTTTTAAACCTTATTTAGAACAGTGTCGTCTTCGTAGGCGACACTTACCTACATGTTAGTCAAACTATAGCTGTTAAAGCTATCAATACACGGGACTAACTCCGCAAGATTATGCTTTTGATTATAGTTGTGCAGAAAGCCTATTACTTCACAGCCACTTGCTTGTGCTGCAATTACTCCAGACCTAGAATCTTCAAAAATAATGGCTTGTTTACTGGTTATAGCTAATTTTTTTAATGCGAGTTGATACGCTTCAGGGTGAGGCTTTAAATTTGTCACTTGTTCATTAGTAATTATCACATCAAAAACTCCCTCTAAATTTATTAATGATAAAACAGTATCGACCATCCACTGCGACGCTGAGGTTACTAAGGCACATTTTTTTTCATTTTTCTTAACATCGTTTAAGAGCTTTTTAGCTCCATTATTTAATTTTAGCTCTGCTCTCAATAACGTTTTGTAGTTTTTTTCAAAGCACGGGTTGAAGCTTTCTGGTACTTTGCTAATTTTTGCGTGGCTAAAAATATATTCAAGTACAGCTAGCCAACTTTGCCCCATTACTTCTTTATAAATTTCAGCTTTGATTTTTACGTTAAATTCTAAGCATGTCATTGCTAAAGCTTTTGCTTTAAGCGGCTCAGAATTAACCAATGTGCCATCCATATCAAAAAGATACCCTTCATAGTTTTGCATTGATTGCTCCGGTTTTATTATTGCCAATTACTAAAATTTAGAATCAGTTTGTGTATTGAAAAGTCCACTACCTATCAGCACTTTCAGTTATTTATAAAAGCAAATTGACAAGATTAGCTTAGGTATGTAATTTACCAATTATAATTATTGTTTTACCAGAAAACTTACCAATTAATAAGCGTTCTTCGCATTAGTTATCTAAGACTCAAAATCGTTTTTATAGATATGACTAATTTGAAGATCGGGAGAGATATAATGAAAAGACGGAGACGTTTTTGGACCGTTGTTGATAAATTAGAGTCTCAGATAGATCGTGGGATCTACCCTGTAGGGAGTCGCTTACCTGCCGAACGCGAATTAGCCGACACTCATCAAGTAAGCCGACCAACAATACGTGAAGCAATTATCGCGTTAGAAGTTCGTGGCCGTGTAGAAGTTAAAACTGGCTCTGGTGTATTTGTTACCGATAACTGCAAAGTAGAGACTGTAGATCAACCAATCAGTGCATTTGAGCTAACCCAAGCTCGTGCTTTGGTTGAAGCTGAAGCAGCAGCATTAGCAGCTGCGACAATTCAAGAACCAGAACTTGCTGCGCTAAAGCAAAGTTTAGAAGATATGAAAGTGCCCGATATGGCAATTGAAGCTGATCAGCGTTTTCATGAAATTATTGCTAAATCGACTCGAAATAATGCCATTGTGATGTCTATTCAGAACTTATGGAAATTAAGACGTTCTGAGCCGCAAATAATCGCTGCCTATGAAGATGTTTGTTCGCAAAGTGATGAGCAACGCCTTCAAGAGCACACAAGTATTTACGAGGCAATTGCGAATAAGGATTCATCTGCGGCTCGTAAAGCAATGCACAACCACTTTAATCGTTTAATTAACTCACTATTTGCGGCAAGTGAAAAGAAAGCACTTGAAGAGATCAGAAGAAAAACGAATGAGACTCGTGGTTTGTATTCGATCTCACATTTAACTCAATAAAGATAAGCAAAACTTTAAGGCGGATTCTTTAGAAGTTTCAAGCACCCCTAATTAAATATAAAAAAAGCAAGCTACTCAGCTTCAATGCCGATCAGTTAAGCAATTGACATTTGGCATAATAGGATCAAAATCCGATGATCACAGGTCATCGGAT